>NZ_BACZ01000502.1 GCF_000333375.1 Curtobacterium sp. B18 | reverse complement strand
GTTGAACACGCCGCTGTCGCGGCCGGGGACGCGTCCGAGGAGCGTGAGCCCGTGACCCAGGAGCGCTGCGCCGAGAGGGAGCAAGCAGATGTACGCCATGCGGAGAACCGTGGCACCGCGCCGTGCCCGCCGGAAGGGTTGTGTCGCACCGTGTCCGTCCGTGACGCGCGGTGACGGAGCGGCCGCGGCTCGTTGCTCCGCGTGACCGACGTGCCACCGGTGCCCCGTGCGCGGACGGATCGACGGACGGGCCTGGGCCGGTGAGCGGTGGGCCGGTTGGCCGGTTGGCCGGTTGGCGGTGATGTCAACCGCTGGACGGACGATCCCCGACCGTGCCCGCTCCTATCCTGGGACGGCCGCGCAGCGCACCGCGCGCCGCGGCGCGACGAGGGGAGGACGACGTGCTCGAGAACCTGGGTGGGACGCACGTGCTGGTGGTGCTGGTCCTGCTGGCGCTGGACGTGATCGCGCTGGTGCAGGTGTGGCGGGACCGACGGCGGAGCGACGTCGTGAAGGTGCTCTGGACCGTCGTGATCCTCGCGCTGCCGGTCATCGGTGTGCTCGGCTGGGCCGTGAACTGGCTCCTGGGACGAGCAGCCGATCGACTCGACCGGGCGAACGGCCCGCGCGCGTGAGCGTCGTCCGCCCGCTCCGTGCTCGTCGGGCGCGTGACGCGGTGACGAGCGAGCGCCACGCCGAGCTGATCGCCGGACTCGAGTCGGCCGCGTCGGACGAGTGGGGTCCGCGCGCACTCCTCGCCTGTCTGCGGAAACTGCGCGACGGCGGCCCGACCGAGGGCCGCTCCGTGGTGGTCCACGACGCCTGGGCGACCGAGGACGGGTTCCGGGTGGTCTACGACGCACCGTTCGGCGGCCCACGGGTCGGTGTCATCCGCGACCGCGGCACCTCGGTCGACTGGCTCGACGTGTACACGACCGGCGACGAGCCGACGCCCGAGGAGTTCGGGTGGGAGGTCGCGGACCACAACATCGGCGAACCGCTCGGTCGGCACATCGACGACCTCGACCTGGACGCCGACGGGCTCGGCTGGTGGGGTCACCGGCCGCTGCGCCGTCTCGGTCGGCGGGGCTGACCCACCGCACCGGGGCCGCACATCGGGCATGATGCAGGTCGACCCGAGGAGGCCCCGTGCACCAACCGTACGACGCCGTCCTGCTCGCCGGTGGGCGGGCAGCGCGACTCGGCGGCATCGACAAGACGGCGCTGCGCGCTCGCGGCACGACGCTCCTGGAACACGCGGTCGCGGCTGCCGCGAGCGCCGTCCGGGTCGTCGTGGTCGGACCGCGTGACGCCGACGCGCTGCCCCCGCGGGTGGTCCGTGCGCGTGAGGACCCGCCGTTCGCTGGTCCCGTGGCCGCGATCGCCGCCGGGCTGGAGGCGGTGTCGGTGCACGCGCCGCTCACCCTCGTCCTGGCGTGCGACCTGGTCCACCCCGGGGCGGCGACCGCACGGCTGGTCGAGGCGGCGACCGCGCGGCTGTTCGAGGCTGCGAGCGCGACGGCGACCGACGGACTCCGGGACGGCGTCGTCGCGGTCGACGACGACGGCCGACGCCAGCCGCTGCTCGCGCTGTACGGGACGGCCGCGCTCCGGGAGGCGGTGGAGTCGCTGCGAGCGGACGCCGGCACGCTGGCAGGCACGTCGATGCGGCGACTCCTCGCTCCGCTCGACCTGGTCGAGGTCGCCGTGCCCTCGGCGCTCTGCGCGGACGTCGACGATCCGGATGCCGCAGCCCGTCTCACCGATCCTGCTTGACTGGCCCCATGACCACAGACGACGTCCTGGCCGGATGGACCGCAGAGCTCGCCGCGGCGCTCGGGTTCCCCGCCGACTTCGAGCTCGACGTCGACGTCGTGCTCGACCTCGCTCGTGACGCGGCGCACGGGGTGGCGCGGCCGGCCGCACCGCTGACGACGTTCCTGGTCGGGTACGCGGCGGGGCTCCGCGGTGGCACGACGGCCGACGTCACCGAGGCCGCGGCCACCGCGACCCGGCTCGCCACCGCACGGGGCGAGCAGTCCGACGCGTGACGGGCTCACTCCTGCCCTGGCTGGACGCCCGGGACGCGGCGCACCGGCAGGGCCTCCAGCTCCTCGGCGTGCCCGAGACGATCGCGCTCGACGGGGCCGTCGGTCGCACGCTCGCGGCGCCGCTCGACGCTCCCGGCGACGTCCCCGGGCACGACGGGGCCGCGATGGACGGCTGGGCCGTGGCGGGCGACGGACCGTGGCGGGTCGGTGCGCCGATCGTCGCCGGGGCTGCGCCGTCGGTCGAACCCCTGGTTCCCGGCACGGCGCGTCCGATCACCACGGGGGCGCCCGTCCCCTCGGGCACGTCCGTGGTGGTCCGCTCCGAGGACGCCGGACTCGATGCGGCGGGGCTGCTCGTCCGGCACACCGCCTCGCACCGTCGACACGTCCGGCCCGCTGCGGAGGAGGTCGCACGGGGCGAACTGCTGTTCGGGTCCGGGCAGGTCCTGACCCCGCCGCGGATCGCCCTCGCCGCTGCGTCGGGCGTCGACGAGGTGCGCGTCGCCCCGGCTCCGACCGTCAGGGTTGCGGTGCTCGGCGACGAGGTCGTCGGGCGCGGCGTCCCACTCCCGGGTCGTGTCCGCGACGTCTTCTCCCCCACGCTGCCCGCCGTCCTCCGGTCGATGGGCGCCGCTCCGACCGTGGCCGTCCACGTGCCGGACGGCGCGGACGAGACGGCCGCTGCCCTCGGCGACGCCCCGGAGCGCCTCGTGGTGAGCACCGGCGGGACGGCCGGGTCGTCGACCGACCACGTCCGCGGTGCGCTCGCACGGATCGGTGCGGAACTCGTCGTCGACCGCGTCGACATCCGGCCGGGCCGACCGGTGCTGCTGGCTCGCCGGGGACGGACGCTCCACCTGTGCCTGCCCGGCAACCCGATGGCCGCCATGGTCGGGATGGTGCTGTTCGGCGGGCCGCTGGTGGCCGGGCTCCTGGGGCGCCCGGTCGATCAGCCATCGGTGGTCCGGCTCGGCGTCGACGTGCCGAACGAGCGGTCCGGCGCCCTCGTCCTGGCGTACCGGTCCACGGGTGCGGGTGCGGTCCCGACGACGCACCAGAGCTCGGCGATGCTGCGCGGGCTGGCCGAGGCCGAGGGGCTGCTCGTCGTCCCCGCCGGTGGACGACGAGCAGGCGAGACCGCCGCGGCCGTCCCGCTGCCCTGGGGCTGACGACCCCGACGGGACGACGACCCCGACGGGACGACGACCCCGACGGGACGACGACCCCGACGGGACGACGACCCCGACGGGACGACGACCCCGACGGGACGACGACCCCGACGGGATGACGACCCCGAGGCTGGCCCCGATCCGCACTCGGGCGGGCGAGCCCCTTGGTGGTCGCAGCCGCCGGTGGTAGACCCGAACCATGAACCGGATCACCGCCCGGAAACGCGTCACCCGCATCACCGTCGGAACGTCCCGGGCGGTCCGGGACGACCTGCTCGCCGTCGAGGAGCCCCTGGAGATCCGCGTCGGGGGGAGCGCACTCGCGATCACGATGCGCACCCCGGGGAGTGACTTCGACCTCGCCGCGGGCTTCCTGGTGTCCGAGGGCGTCATCGCCCGGGGCGACGACTTCGCGGCCGCCCGGTACTGCGCGGGCGCCACGGCCGAGGGGTTGAACACGTACAACGTCCTCGACGTCACCCTCGCGCGGGGCGTCCCCGCGCCGGACCCGAGCCTTGAGCGGTCGTTCTACACGACGAGCTCCTGCGGGCTCTGCGGCAAGGCGAGCATCGACGCGGTCCGGACGCAGTCGCAGCACGCCGTCCTCCACGACGACCTCGTCGTCGACCCGGCGCTCCTGGCGACCTTCCCCGACCAGCTCCGCGAGGCCCAGGCCGTGTTCGAGAAGACCGGCGGGCTGCACGCCGCAGCGCTGTTCGACGGCCGCACCGGTCGCATGCTCGTCCTGCGTGAGGACGTCGGGCGGCACAACGCCGTGGACAAGGTCGTCGGCTGGGCCGTCAAGGAGGACCTGCTCCCCCTGACCGGCACGGTCCTCATGGTGTCGGGGCGCGCGAGCTTCGAACTGACACAGAAGGCGTCGATGGCCGGCATCCCCGTGCTCGCGGCAGTCTCCGCCCCGTCGTCGCTCGCGGTCGACCTGGCCACCGAGGTCGGCGTCACCATCGTCGGCTTCCTCCGCGGGCAGAGCATGGTGGTCTACAGCCGACCGGACCGCATCGCCGAAGCACGAGCAGCAGCAGAAGCAGAAGCAGAAGCTGAAGCTGAAGCTGAAGCTGAAGAACCAGCAGCAGCAGACCCCGCCTCCCACCCCCGAACGACCGTGAGCGCCTCATGACCGAAGAACCCCCCGTCGCCGACGTGACCGACGCCGACCTCACCGTCGGCGAGCCGAAGGACTGGGCAGCCGGCGTCCCCGGGGTGCTGCACTCGATGGGTCCGGCGATCCAGCAGCTCGGCGTCGCACGCACGCTGAAGCTCATGACGTCCCTGAACCAGAAGGGCGGCTTCGACTGCATGAGCTGCGCCTGGCCGGACCCCGACCACCGCAAGGTCGCGGAGTTCTGCGAGAACGGCGGCAAGGCGGTCGTCTGGGAGGCCACGCCCGTGCTCGTGCCGGAGACGTTCTGGGCCGAGCACTCCGTGACCGACCTCGCCGAGAAGACGGAGTACTGGCTCGGCATGCAGGGTCGGCTGACGGAGCCGGTCTGGAAGCCGAAGGGTTCCGACCACTACGAGACGGTCAGCTGGGACCGCGCGTTCGAGATCATCGCGGACAAGCTGCGGAGCCTCTCCAGCCCCGACGAAGCGTCGTTCTACACCTCCGGGCGCACCTCGAACGAGGCCGCCTTCGTCTACCAATTGTTCGTCCGGGCCTTCGGCACGAACAACCTGCCGGACTGCTCGAACATGTGCCACGAGTCGACGAGCCTCGCCATGGCCGAGACCGTCGGCATCGGCAAGTCCACCATCGCGTACGACGACTTCGAGCAGACCGAGCTCATCATCGTGATGGGGCAGAACCCCGGTACCAACCACCCGCGGATGCTCACCGCCCTCGAGGACGCCAAGAAGAACGGCGCCGAGATCGTCGCGGTCAACCCGCTCCCCGAGGCGGGGCTCCGCCGGTACAAGAACCCGCAGAAAGTCCGGGGCGTCGTCGGGACGGGGACGCAGATCGCCGACCAGTTCCTGCAGATCCGTCTCGGTGGGGACATGGCGCTGCTGCAGGCCGTCGCGAAGCGGGTCGTCCTCGCCGAGCAGGCGGCACCGGGCACCGTCGTCGACCACGCCTTCATCGCCGAGCACACGAGCGGGTACGACGCCTTCGTGGAGCACATCCTGCAGGTGGACGACGACGAGGTCGTCCGCGCCACCGGCCTGACGATCGACGAGATCGACGAGCTCGCCGACCGCTACCTGCGGTCCGAGCGCACGATCATCACCTGGGCGATGGGCATCACGCAGCACACGAAGGCCGTCGACACGATCAAGGAGATCATCAACCTCCTGCTGCTGCGCGGGAACATCGGCCGCCCGGGTGCCGGCGCCTCGCCGATCCGGGGTCACAGCAACGTGCAGGGCGACCGGACGATGGGCATCTGGGAACAGATGCCGGACAGCTTCCTCGACGCCCTCGCCGCCGAGTTCCACTTCGAGCCGCCGCGCGAGCACGGCGTCGACGCGCTCAAGGGCATCCACGCGATGCGTCGCGGGGACATCCGCTTCTGGATGGGGATGGGCGGCAACCTCGTCGCCGCGATCTCGGACTCGCAGCTGGCCGAACAGGCCTTCCGCGGCACCGAGATGACCGTGCAGGTGTCGACCAAGCTGAACCGGTCGCACGCGGTCGTCGGTGAGGAGGCGCTCATCCTGCCCACCATGGGCCGTACCGAGATCGACGTCCAGGCGTCGGGCCCGCAGTTCGTCTCCGTCGAGGACACGGTGTGCTCGGTGCACGGCAGCCACGGCCAGGTGCCGCCGGTCGCCCCCGGCCTGCTCTCCGAGGTCGCGATCGTGTGCGAACTCGCGAAGGCCACGCTGGGTGACCGGGTCGCGATCGACTGGCAGCGCATGCGCGACGACTACGACGTGATCCGCGACCACATCAGCCACGTCGTGCCCGGCTTCGACGACTACTCGCGTCGCGCCGGCAGCAAGGAGGGCTTCGTCCTGCCGAACGGTCCCCGGGACTCGCGGACCTTCGCGACGGCGACCGGCAAGGCGATGATCACGGTCAACGAGCTCGAGCACGTCGACCGACCGGCGGGCACGCTGCTCCTGCAGACCCTGCGCTCCCACGACCAGTACAACACGACGATCTACAGCCTGAACGACCGGTACCGGGGCATCAAGAAGGGGCGGCACGTGGTCTTCGTGAACCCGGACGACCTCGCCGAGCTCGGTCTCGAGGACGGCCAGCACGTCGACGTCACCACGGTCTGGGACGACGACGTCGAGCGCGTGCTGCGCGACCAGCGCATCGTCGCCTACCCGAGTGCGAAGGGCTGCGCGGCCGCCTACTTCCCCGAGGCGAACGTCCTCGTGCCGCTCGACAGCGCGGCGAAGGGCAGCAACACCCCCGTCTCGAAGGCGGTCCCGGTCCGGCTCACGCCGACCGCCGCCACCCGGTCCGCGTAGGTCGCCAGGCGCTCCGGACGTCGCGTCCGTGGGCCGGGAGGCGCAGAGAGAGACAGCAACGCGCCTCCCGTTCTTATGGACGGTCACGTCCGCTGCCCGCGGAACGTCACGACGAGCGCGTCGACCACCAGGAAGAGGAGCAGGCCGACCCCGAGGGTCGGCAGCACGGCGCTGAGCGCGAGCGCCGCCGCGACCACGGCCGCGACGCCCCACCACGGCGCACGGGCCAGCGCCCCGCCGGTCGGCGCACGCCCGACCCGACCACCGGGCGGACGGCGCTGCCACCACATGCCGTACCCGAACACGACCATCGCGGCGATGCCGAGCGCCGTGACGAACAGCAGGACCTGGTTCGGCAGGCCCCACATCGTGCCCATGTGCGTGTCGATGCCCCACCGGGTGAGCTTGGCGGGGACCGAGAACGTGTCGAAGTCCGTCCGGGACACCACGCTCCCGTCCCGTGGGTCGATCGCCACCGAGTCCACCGCCGTCGGGTACGACCGCTTGATCTCGGCGACGGTCCAGGCCTGGTCGGCCGTCGCCGGCGGGGTGATCTGCACCTCGGCGGCGTCGATGTTGACGGCATTCGCCGCCGCGAGCACCTCGTCGAAGCGCTCCGGGGTGACCGTCGGTGCGCCGGCACCGGTCGCTGCGGACCCGTGGTGCCCGGCGTGCTCGTCCGCCGGAGCGGACGACGGCCCGAGCGACGTGGTCAGCGACGGCGTCTGCCAGCCCCATGCGGCGCGCAGCGCATCGACGTTGGCGCCGCCGAACTGTGACCAGGTGATGCCGGTCGCGGACAGGAAGAGGGCGCCGACGAGCAGCCAGATGCCGGTCGAGGCGTGCCACGAGGCCAGGCGGCGGTGTCCGCTGACGCCCCGGGCGGGGCGCACGAGGTCCCATCGGCGACGCGCTGTCCGTGCCCGGGCGATCCAGAGCGCCAGGCCGGCGAGCGCCACGACCCCCAGCCACGACGCCGCGGTCTCGCTGTACACGCGCCCGACGTCGCCGAGGAACAGCGTGCGGTGGAAGGTGCTGATCCACGTCCGGATCGGCAGGGCACCCGAGGTGCCGTAGACGAGCAGGTCGCCGCGGACCTCGGCCGTGCCGGGGTCGACGAACACGGCGCGGGACTGTGACTCGAGCAGCCCGTCCTCGGCGAACATGACGCGCGTGGTGTCACCGGCCGTCGGCGCCGGACGCACCGCGGACAGCGTGTCCTCGGGGTGGTGCTCGTCCGCGTACGCCTGCGCGGCCGCGACCTGGTCGGCGAGCGGCAGGGGTGCCGCACGCGACGGTGTCGTGAGCTCGTGCGCGTACACGGCCGACTCGATCGAGGGGGCGAGCGCGTACGCGGCGCCGGACAGCGCGGCGATCAGGACGAACGGTCCGACGAACACGCCGGCGGTGAAGTGCAGCCGGAGCAGGAGCTGCAGGAACCAGCCGCGTCGGCGGTCGGGCGTCGGCTCGGGTCGGGTGGGCGGGGTGACGGGACGATCGTCCAGGGCGGTCATCGGGTCCTCGGTGGCCGGGGTCGGGCCGGGTGCCGCGACGAGAAGCACTCTACAAGTTGTAGAACCATTGGTGCACGGACTCGCGGGGAGCCGTGCCGCCGAGCGCAACCGGCCAGCCGGAACCCGTACCGGAGCGCGACCTTGAACGAATCCGAATCGACTGCCGACGCCCGGGCCGGATACGGTCTGCCGCATGACGATCGACCCCCGGAACGGAAGCGGCGCCGGCGCCTCCTTCAGCGAGCTCGTCCCCGCCGTGGAGTGGCTCTGGTTGGTGGTCGGCCTGGTCTGGCTCGTCGTGGCGATCGCCGGCGACCACCTCACCGACCGGCTGCGCGGCGCAGGAGCGCCGGGCAGCGGACGGCGCCCCGGATCCGCCCGATCCCACTGATCCGAGGCCGTCGCCGCACCGGGGACTCGACGAGCCGGACGCCGGCTGACCACGCCGGAGTCCCCGGCGCGGCGAGCGTTGCCGCACCGGGGACGTCCGTCGATCAGTTGTAGGAAGCCAGCCGGTTGGGGGCGGTGTTCCCCGCCGGCGTCGGCACCGCTCCGCCGACCCCGTTGATCACGCTGGAGATCGTGCCCGTGTCACCGAGCGACACCGTGACGAGCCCGTGCGCGCGGACACCGGCGGTCTGCGGGACCTCGAACGCCCGGTCGGCGTGCACCGCGGGGTTCGTGTTGAAGAAGCAGTAGACACCGCCGCCCCAGATCTCGTGGCTCGTGACGTTCGCGGCGACCTTGTACGCCGCGTAGCCGGCGCCGGTCGGGCTCTGCCACGACGCGTTGTCCGGCACGTCGTACGGCATCTCGTTCTGGAAGAAGATCGTCCGTCCGTTGTTGCCGTTCCACTGCACTTCGTACTTCTGGTAGTGCTCGACGAACAGACCGGTCGCGAGGACGTCGTTGCCGTTCACCTCGACACCGGTCGCGCCGGTGTTGACCGTCCACCCGGTGGCGGCCCCACCGTGGTCGGCACGCCAGGCCCAGATGTGGTCGACCAGGGTGTCGTCCGCGTTGACCTGCAGGGTCGTCGTCGCCTTGCCCTGGATGCTCGAACCGACGCGGAAGAAGACGTCCTGGATGCTCTGCGGGTCGGCGGCGTGGTCGACGTGCGAGCCACTCGTGCCGAGTCGGACGAGCTGGGCGCTGTTCTGCGAACCGGCGTCGACGACGAGGTTCGACACGTTCACGCCGGCGACGTCGGTCGAGGTGAGCACCGCGTTGCCCTGCGTCGGCACGAGCGTCGGGAAGCCGATCCCGGTGACGACCGTGTCCGGACGGGTGATCGCGATGGGCGCGTTCAGCTGGTAGGTGCCGGGTGTGAAGAACAGGTTGAGTCCCTGCGACAGCGCGCTGTTGATCGTCGCCGCCGAGTCGCCCGGGTGGGCGACGTAGAAGTTCCGCATCGGGATGTCCGTGCCGGCGGTGTCCGGCCAGGTCACACCCGACGAGCTCTGCCGCAGCGACGGCACGAACACGTGGTACTTGTTCGACGAGTCGATGTACAGGTACGGCTTCTCGCGGGTCGTCGGCGTGGTCGCCAGGGTCGTGTAGCTCTTCGAGAAGTCGTTCGCCGGTGCACCCTGCACGCCCGAGAACGTCATGTTCCAGTTGCCGCCCTGCCAGGACCCGATGGACGAGTTGCGGGTGTACCACTGCTGCTGCGAGCCGGAGGTGACCGTCCCGTCGACCTTCGTGTCGGCGATGTACCCGCCGGACGAGTACCCCTGGCCGCCGTCCTGGTTCGAGGGCCCCATCGTGAGGTTCCCCTTGATGTGCACCCGGCGCATCGGCGCGGCCTGGGACACCGCCCAGCGATCGGTCCCGCCCTCCGGGACGATCGCCACGTTCTCGACCGAGCGCCAGAAGTTCTGCGTGGCGTTCTTCTCGTCACCGGCGTTCCACCCGGAGTCGACGTTCACGGCACCGTTGATGGTGACGTCGTCGGGGTTCTTCCCGAGGCCGGCGACCGTCGTGTAGAACCCGAGGTTCGCCCACACCCGTCCGTAGGAGCCGGGCTTGAACAGGAACGCGTACCGCTGGCTCCCGAACTGCGCGCTGGTGCTCCGGAGCTGGGAGTTGAACGCCGCGTCGACGTCGGCCTGGATCGTGGACGTCGGTGTGGAGGGACTGTAGATCTTGACGTTGCTCCCGAAGTCCGGGGTGTCGCTCGTGGTGACCGCCTGGGCGGAGACCGCGGGCAGCAATGCCCCCACGACACCGACGCTCAGCGCGATCGCGACGAGGTGCTTCATCCGTCGTTGCATGATGCTCGATTCGTCATCGTGCGGCGTCGTTGCCGCACGCAACAGACGGTAGACCCGACCGTGCCCGGGAGCAGTCCGACGATCGGAGGACCAAGACGTGCCCCGGACAGCCCAGCGTGCGCCTTCGTGCTCGGCCCGCCCGGCGAGCAGCGATGTCAACCGCTGGACTGACGAACCGCCCGCCGCGCCCTCCTATCGTTGGACCGCCGCACAGCGCACCCCTGCGCCGCGGCGGACGAGGGGAGAACGACGTGCTCGAGAACCTGGGCGGCGCACACGTGCTGGTCCTGCTGGTCGTGCTGGCGCTGGACGTCCTCGCGCTGGTGCAGGTGTGGCGGGACCGACGACGGAGCGACCTCGTGAAGATCGTCTGGACCGTCGTGATCGTCGCGGTGCCGGTCATCGGCGTGGTCGGGTGGGCCGTGAACTGGCTCCTCGGACGTGCGGCCGACCGGCTGAACCGGACGAGCGGTCCGAGCGCCTGACGCGGAGCGTGGCCGGACTCGGAGCAGCAGCGTCGGACGAGTGGGGTCCGCGGGTCGTCGGCCCGGTAGCCGTGGACGCGACCACGGCTCGACCAGGAGGCGCGGTGCGGCACCGACCCGCGCCTCCCGACCCACGGTCGCTGCGTTTCAGAGCCGCTTCGCGTACCACCGGTCCGAGTAGGGGTCTTCGGTGAAGGCGGGCACGCGCTCGAACCCGAGCCGCTCGTAGAGCGCACAGGCCTCGGCGAGTTCGGCACGGGTGTCCAGCCGGAGCACGCCGATCCCGCGGTGACGGCACATCACCTCGACCTCGCGGACGAGCCGGGCCGCCGTGCCCCGCCCACGCGCTTCAGGCAGGGTGAAGACCTTCGTGAGTTCGGCGACACCGAGACCGAAGCGCGCTCCAGCACAGGCGACGGCCCGCCCCTGCTCGACGGCGACGAGGAACACCCCGGACGCGCCGTGCAGGTCGTCGTACGGCTCGTCGCGCAGCGCCTGGGCGACCTCGTCCTCGGTCGCCGGGCGTCCGTACCAGCGCGACGCGACCTCGGCGAGGTACGCCCGCACGATCCCGTCAGCCACCGGGTCACCGGGGTGGACCGCCTCGACGGCGACGCTCGACCCGTCGCTGATCCGTCCGTCCACGATCCTCCCTGAAGCCCACTGCGACCGTACCGGTGGAGCGGTGTCGAGCGCAGTCCAGCTCCGCAACGGAGGAACCTTGCGCGGTGCGATCAGTTAGGAGCGCGGGGCCGCCGGATGCGCACGATTCCGCCGGGGATGGGCAAGATTGCGTCCCCCGATCCTGCCTAGGCTCGATGCACCAGCGCACCCGCAGCCAGCCCAACGACGGGAGGTACGACATGTCGCAGTTCGTCCAGGAGTTCTCGAAGGACGCCATCGTCGGAGAACCCGAGGTCGTCGAGGACCGCCTGTCCGTCCGCGAGGTCGCCGCCCACCCGGCCTGGCTCCGGCTGAAGGACGCCGTCACCGCGCTGCAGACCGTCCAGGTGCAGGACGGCTCCGTGCCCGAGCCGGCCGACCACGCTGCCGCGACCGAGCACGTCGCGACGATCGTCCCGGCCATCGCCGAGCTCGCCCCGCACTTCCCGCACGACGCCGCGTTCCTCGACGCCGTCCAGCAGGACTTCGCACGGTGGCGCGACGAGGGGTTCGGGGTCCCCGACTTCCTCGACTCCCTGACCGCGTTCCAGCCGCAGCAGCACCGCGTCGACGGGATCGGCCACCTCGTCGTGTTCCCGATGGTGACGCAGAACGGCAGCTCCTCGCGGTTCGTCGAGGCCGTGCTCGTCGAGGTCATCTGGCCCGAGTTCATCGCCGAGCTCGAGGCCGGGGACTACGGCAACGCGCTCTTCGTCGCGCTGCGCTTCGTCGACTTCACCCCCGGGTACGACACCAACTCGGCCGTGCTCTTTCCCGAGACCGTCGCGATGCGCGAGCTGCCGACCTTCACCTGGGGCGCGATCTCCCAGGACGCGAGGCGCCCGCTACCGCCGGGTCGTC
>NZ_BACZ01000503.1 GCF_000333375.1 Curtobacterium sp. B18 | reverse complement strand
CTCGCACGGACTGAGCAGTGCGGCACCGTGCGAGGCCGGCCCTGCGCAGCACGGAGCGGACAACAGCGCACCGTGCGAGCTCCGTCGGCCGGTGCGAGGTTGCCCGCTCCGTGCGTGCTCGTAGCGCAGCACGGAGCGGGCAACCTCGCACGGACTGGGTCGCGCGGCACCGTGCGAAGCCGGCCCTGCGCCGCACGGTGCGAGGCCGGCCCTGCGCCGCACGGTGCGAGGTCGGCCCTGCGCCGCACGGTGCGAGGTCGGCCCCGCGCAGCACGGAGCGGGCAACCTCGCACGGACTGGGCAGCGGAGCACCGTGCGAGGTCGGCGCTGCGCATTGAACAGCGTGCAACAGGGCACCCGCGGGCGTCAGCCCTTCAGCGCGCCGGACGACAGCCCGGCGACGTAGAAGCGCTGCAACCCGACGTAGAGCGCGATGCACGGGATCATCGCCACGACCGACCCGGCGACGAGGTTCCCGTACGACACCTGCCCGTACGCCCCGGTCTGCAGGTTGAGCAACGCGACGGGCAGCGTGTAGAGCGAGTCCTTCGTCAGGAAGGTCAGCGCCCCGAGGAACTCCGTCCACGACGCCAGGAACGCGTACAGCGCAGCGGTCGCCGCACCGGGCAGGAGCAGCGGGCGGAGCACGGACACGACGACCCGGAAGCGTGAGGCGCCGTCGACGAACGCCGAGTCCTCGAGCTCGGTGGGGATCGACTCGAACGCGTTCCGCATCACGAACACCCCGAACGGCAGGTTCACCGTCGTGTAGAAGAGCACGAGCCCGACGAGCGAGTTCGTCAGCTTCATCGCGTTCATCTCGAGGTACAGCGGCGTGAGGATGGCCTGGAACGGCACCATCATCGTCAGCAGCACGAGCCCGAAGACGATGCCGGACCCGCGGAACCGGAACCGCGCGAACCCGTACCCGGCCATCGTCGCGATCACGGCGGTGAGGACAGCCGTGGCGATCGAGACGACGAGCGAGTTCACGACGCCGGTGAGCAGGTGCGACGAGGGGCTGAAGACCGCGGCGAAGTTCTGCCACCCGAGCTGGAAGAACGTCGCGGGGTCCGCCGCCTGCGTGATGACGGCCTCGGACTGGAACGCGCGCAGGATCGACCAGATGAGCGGGACCCCGAAGACGAGGGTGCCGCCGACCCCGGCGATGACGTACAGCGTGCGCTTCACCGCGGTGTCGCGGGGGTGGCGCACGCTGCCCTGGTGGCGACGACGTCGGCCGTCCCCGGAGGTGGTCAGCGTCCGGGTGGACAGGTCCGGGGCCGCGAGGCCGGCACGGGAAGCGGTGGTGCTCATGGCTCAGTCCTTCTCTCGCAGTGCCCAGAACTGGAACACGGTGACGGCGGCGATGACGACGACGAGGGCGATCGACTCGGCGGTCGCCGCGCCGAGCTGCAGGTTCACGAAGCCGCGGTTGTAGATCGCGTTGACGATCGTCGTGGTCTCCGTCCCCGGCCCGCCCTGGGTCAGGATGTAGAACTGGTTGAACGCGAGGAGCGACCCGATCACCGAGATGATCGCGCTGAGGGCGAGGGTCGACCGGATCATCGGCATCGTGATGAGGCGCTCGGTCTGCCACCACGAGGCGCCCTCGAGCTGCGCGGACTCGTAGACCTCGTCGGGGATGCCCTGCATGGCGGACATCACGAGCACCATCGTCAGACCGGACACCGCCCAGACGACGAGCACGCAGATGAGCAGCGTCGCCAGGGGCCCGTTCACGAGCCACGCGGTGCTGCCGTCGGTGATGCCGAGCCAGCGCAGGACCATGTTCACGGCGCCGGAGTTGGGCTGCGCCTCGAGCACGAGCATGAACGACAGCGTGGTCAGTCCGACGACGTACGGCAGGAAGAACACCGTGCGCAGGGAGGTGCTCCCGCGTCGGCGGGCCCGGATCAGCACGG
>NZ_BACZ01000504.1 GCF_000333375.1 Curtobacterium sp. B18 | reverse complement strand
GCCTCCAGTCCCGAAGGTGAAGGGGACTACTTCAGGTCGGCCTCGGTGTAGTAGCCGGAGTCGACGAGGACTTCCTTGTAGTTGTCCTTGGTGACGATCGTCGGCTGGAAGAGGTAGGTCGGGACGACCTTGACCTTGTTGTCGTAGCTCTTCGTGTCGTTGACCTCGGGCTTCTTGCCGGTGAGCAGGTCCTCGGCCATGGTGACCGACTGCTTGGCGAGCTTGCGCGTGTCCTTGTAGATGGTCGAGTACTGCTGACCGGCGATGATCGACTTCACGCTGGCCTGCTCGGCGTCCTGGCCCGTGATCGTCGGGAGCGGTCGGTCACCCGAGCCGTACCCGGCGCCCTGCAGGGCCGAGATGATGCCGATCGAGATGCCGTCGTAGGGCGAGAGGACGCCGTTCAGCGTCGTGCCGCCGGAGTACGACTTCGCGATGAGGTTCTGCATGCGGGCCTTGGCGGTCGCCGGGTCCCACTGCTGCGTCGCGGCCTGCGAGAGCTGGTCCTGGCCGGACTGGATCTTCAGCGTGCCGTCCTCGAGGTACGGCTTCAGGGTGTCCATAGCGCCGTTGAAGAAGAACCCGGCGTTGTTGTCGTCGAGCGAGCCGGCGAAGACCTCGATGTTGAAGGGGCCCTTCTCGCTGGTCTTCTTGCCGTCCGCGTCGAGGACGCCGAGGCCCGTGAGGAGGCTGGTGGCCTGGTCGACGCCCACCTTGTAGTTGTCGAACGACACGTAGTAGTCGACGTTCTTGTTGCCCGTGAGGAGGCGGTCGTAGGAGATCACCTTGATGCCGGCCTTCGCGGCGGCGTCGAGCTGGTCGGAGAGCGCTCCGCCGTCGATGGACGCGATGATCAGGACCTTCGCGCCCTTCGTGATCATGTTGCTGACCTGCTGCGCCTGCTGCTGGACCTTGTTGTCGCCGTACTCGAGGTCGACCTTGTAGCCGGCCTTCTCGAGGTCGCTCTTGACGGCGTTGCCGTCCTTGATCCAGCGTTCCGAGACCTTGGTCGGCATCGCGACGCCGACGAGGGCGCCCTTGTTGTCGCCGCCACCGTCACCGCTGCCGGTCGCTCCACGTCCCCCTGCGGAGCATGCGGCCAGGCTGACTGCCAGCCCGACGGCCACGATCCCCGCTGCGATCTTGCGCTTCATCATCGAAGTACCTCTTGTTCCTCTCACGTCGTCCTCGACGCGCTGGGTGTGGGCTGCTGTGGCCCGTGGGTGCTGCTCAAAGTGAGCGCTCACATCATGTGGGTTGTTTCACGGGGTGTCAACTCGTCGTGATCGTTTCGCGACCTTTCGTCGGTTCCGAGTGCCGGGGGTACGGTTGCGACGTGACGAACACGACGGCCCCCGGGGGCAAGCGCCACAAGGCGCCGACGATCTTCGACGTCGCCGAGCGCGCCGGGGTGTCGCACCAGACCGTCTCCCGCGTCATCAACGGCGACCCGACCGTGCGTGACCAGTTCCGGGAGCAGGTCGCGGCCGCCGTGACCGAGCTCGGCTACCGTCCGCGAGCAGCGGCCAGGGCACTCGCCGGCGGGCGCAGCCGGGCGCTCGGGATCGTCAGCACCGGCGACGCGCTGTACGGTCCGTCGAGCACGGCGATCGGCTTCGAACGTGCCGCGCGCACCGCCGGGTACCACGTGCTGCTGTCCACACTGCCCGAGGACCCCGTGCCCGCCGACCTCTCCGGGGCGCTCGCCTCGCTCCTCGCGCAGGACGTCGCCGCGGTCGTGCTGGTCGCCGCCGACAACCGCGTGCTCGATGCGCTCGCCTCACTCGTCGTCCCCGTGACGGTCCCCGTCGTGGTGGCGAACGCCGTGCAGCCCGACGCGGTCAGGACCGGAGCGGCGCCGAACGTCGCCGCGGTCGCCATCGACCAGGCCTCCGGGGCGGTACTCGCCCTCGACCACCTCTTCGCACGCGGGCACCGGCGCATCGTGCACCTCGCCGGTCCGTCCGTGTCGCAGGAGGCCGAGGTCCGCCGCGCCACCTACGAACGGGTCATGACCGACCGGGGGCTCGAACCCGTCGTCCTCGCTGGCGACTGGACGCCCGCGAGCGGCTTCCGTGCGGCGCAGTCGATCGACGTGCACACCGTGGACGCCGTCTTCGCCGGGAACGACCAGATGGCGCTCGGCGTGCTGCACGCCTTCGCGGAGGAGGGGCTCCGCGTCCCGGACGACATCGCCGTGGTCGGCTTCGACGACATCCCGGAGGCGGCGCACTTCACCCCGCCGCTCACCACGGTGCGGCAGGACTTCATGGCCATGGGGGAGCGGGTGCTCGACTCCGTCCGGGCGCTCGTCGAGGGGCGGTCCCACGATGACCGGCTCCTCGCGCCCGAGCTCGTGGTGCGCCGGAGCGCGTAGGGCGCGCGGGCGCTGGGGCGCGGGGGCGCGGGGCTGAGGGCGCTGGGCTGGGGGCGCGGGGTTGGGGAGCGCGGGCTGCGGAGCGTGGGCTGCGGCGGGCGCGGAGCGCGTGCTGCGGCGGGCGCGGCGCACGGTGCGAGGTCCGTCGGTCGGTGCG
>NZ_BACZ01000505.1 GCF_000333375.1 Curtobacterium sp. B18 | reverse complement strand
ACCATTTCTGCTCACGAAGCGAACGCGCGCGACGCGAACGCGCGCGACGCGAACGCACGCGACGCGAACGCGCGCGACGCGAACGCGCGCCCTACTTGCGGGCGGACGCCGCCCGGCGCTTGTTGAACACGTCGAACGCGACGGCGGCGAGCAGCACCAGGCCCTTGATGAGCGACTGGTACTCGGTACCGACGCCGAGGATCGACATGCCGTTGTTCAGGATGCCGATGATGAGACCACCGACGATGGCCCCCGGCACCGTGCCGATGCCACCGGTGACGGCAGCGCCGCCGATGAACACGGCCGCGATGGCGTCGAGCTCGAACCCGTTGCCGGCACCCGGCGCCGCGAGGTTCAGCTGGCCCGTGAAGACCACGCCCGCGAGGGCCGAGATGACGCCCATGTTCACGAAGAGCAGGAACGTCACGCGCTTCGTCTTCACGCCGGACAGCTGCGCGGCGAGGGCGTTGCCACCGATCGCGTAGATGTGGCGGCCGAACACCGCGCTCCGCATGACGACCGAGTAGATCACCACGAGGGCGCCGAGCACGACGAGGACGATCGGGGTGCCGTTGTAGCTGGCGAGCAGGAGTGCCACGTAGATCACGAGCCCGGCACCGAACGCCGTCTTCACGATGAACCAGACGAACGGCTCGCTCTCGAGCTGGTACTTGCGACGGGTGATGCGGCCGCGGAACGCCGCGATCACCATCACCGCGGCCGCGGCGAACCCGAGGATCATCGTGAGCGGCTCGTACCCGGTCGTGCCGAAGGACGGCAGGAAGCCGGAGCCGAGCGACCGGAAGCCCTCGGGGAAGGGCGAGATCTGCTGGTTCCGCAGGACGATCTGCGCCGCACCGCGGAAGGCGAGCATGCCCGCCAGGGTCACGATGAAGGCCGGGATCCCGAAGTAGGCGATCCAGAACCCCTGCCAGGCCCCGACGAGGGCACCGACGACGAGGCAGAGCACGACGGCGATCGGCCAGGGGAGGCCCCACTGCGTGATCATGACGCCCGACATGGCACCGGTGAAGGCGACGACCGACCCGACGGACAGGTCGATGTGCCCGGCGATGATGACCATCACCATGCCGATCGCGAGGATCAGGATGTAGCTGTTCTGGACGACGATGTTCGAGACGTTGATCGGGGCCAGCGTGATGCCGTTCGTCGTCACCTGGAAGAAGATGACGATGACGATCAGCGCGATGAACAGGCCGATCTGTCGGAGCTGCCCGGTGAGGTAGCCGGCGGCGGACTTAAGCGCGTTCATTGACAGGGGTCTCCCGTTCCTGGGTCATGTACTGCATGAGGACCTCGGGCGTGGCCTCGGAGCGGGGCACGTCGGCGGTGATCGTGCCCTCGGAGAGCGTGTAGATGCGGTCGCAGATGCCGAGGAGTTCGGGGAGCTCCGACGAGATCACGATGATCCCCTTCCCCTGGTCCGCGAGCTGGTTGATGATCGTGTAGATCTCGTACTTCGCGCCGACGTCGATGCCGCGCGTGGGTTCGTCGAGGATCAGCACGTCCGGGTCGGCGTACATCCACTTCGACAGGACGACCTTCTGCTGGTTGCCGCCGGAGAGCTTGCCGGTGACGACGTCGACGTTCGGTGCCTTGATGTTGAGGCTGCGGAGGAACCCTCCGGCGACGGTGGTCTCCTCGGACGCGTTGACGAAGCCCCAGTTCGCGAGCTTCCCGAGCGCCGACCCGGAGATGTTCCGCTTGATGTCGTCGATGAGGTTGAGGCCGTAGCGCTTGCGGTCCTCGGTGACGTAGGCGATGCCGTTGTCGATGGCCTGCGTCACGGTGTGGGTCTTGATCGGCTTCCCGCGCTTGTAGACGGTGCCGCTGATCCCCGACCCGTACGACTGCCCGAAGACGCTCATCGCGAGCTCGGTGCGTCCGGCGCCCATCAGCCCGGCGATGCCGACGACCTCGCCGGCCTTCACGTCGAGGTTCGCCTGGTGGATGATCTCGCGGGAGCCGTCGAGCGGGTGGTGCACGGTCCAGTCCTCGATGCGGAGGAGCTCCTCGCCGATGACCGGGTTCTCCCGCTCGGGGTACCGGTTCGACAGGTCGCGGCCGACCATCCCGCGGATGATGCGGTCCTCGGAGACCTCGTCGGCACGCATGTCGAGCGTCTCGATGGTCTTGCCGTCGCGGATGATCGTGACCTTGTCCGCGATCGCCTTGATCTCGTTGAGCTTGTGGCTGATGATGATCGCCGTCATGCCCTCGGCCTGCAGCGACCGGATGAGGTCGAGCAGGTGCGCCGAGTCGTCGTCGTTCAGCGCCGCGGTGGGCTCGTCGAGGATGAGGAGCTTCACCTTCTTCGACAGCGCCTTCGCGATCTCGACGAGCTGCTGCTTGCCGACGCCGATGTCGACGATCTTCGTGACCGGGTTGTCCTTGAGGCCGACGCGCTGCAGGAGCTCGGCGGCCGCCAGGTTCGTCTTGTTCCAGTCGATGAAGCCGCCCTTGGACTGCTCGTTGCCGAGGAAGATGTTCTCGGCGATCGACAGGAACGGGCTGAGCGCGAGCTCCTGGTGGATGATCACCACGCCCGCCGCTTCGGAGTCGTTGATGTTCGAGAACGCGACCGGTTCGCCGTCGAGCAGGATCTCGCCGTCGAAGGAGCCGTGCGGGTAGACGCCCGACAGCACCTTCATCAGGGTCGACTTGCCGGCGCCGTTCTCACCGCAGATCGCGTGGACCTGGCCACGCTCGACCTCGATCGAGACTCCCTGCAGCGCCTTGACCCCGGGGAACGTCTTGGTGATGTCCCGCATCTCGAGGATGGTGTCCGCCATGCGGACCGCCTTTCCGTCGTGCGCGCGTGTGCGCGCTGGTGATGACGGACTGGAGG
>NZ_BACZ01000506.1 GCF_000333375.1 Curtobacterium sp. B18 | reverse complement strand
GCACCCTCATCCCCGCCAGACGGGCTCACAAGCGTCACCCCGAGCACTCCACCAACGTCCACTGCGCTCCCCTCGGCGATCCCCGGCCAGACAGCAGCAGAAGCCACCTGCTCGAAAGGGTCCGGCTAGGAACGCGAGAAGCGAAAGCCCGTCTCAATAGCCGATCGGCTACTGAGACGCTGCGAGCGGCGCTGACGGTGATAGACAGACGCATGCACATGGCGCTGGATGTGGCCCCGGCTCGCGGCGCACCTCGGCGTCGACCCGGCCCGCGTGGTCGGCTTCGAGGGCGAGCCCCGCCCACTCGAAGCGCAGATGGCCCCGTACGAGTCCGCGTGGGCCGGGATCGCCGAGCGCCACGGTCTCGCCGAGCCGGACATCACCCGCCTCGCCTCGTGGTGGCACACCGACGCCGACCTCGGTCGCGCGATGGAGGTCGTGACGGACATGGGCAAGAGCCGCGACGCCGGCTTCACCGCGTTCCGGCGGACCGAGCGCGCCTTCGCCGAGCTGGTCGGCTCCCGCCGGGGTCGTCGACGCCCACACCATGTGCTCCGCGAGGAGGCCGGCGTCCGTCATGTCGGTCAGGCCGTTCCACTGCTCAGCGCTGCCGGGGAAGACGAAGTCGAGGTCGAGCTCCTTCGCCAGGGTCGCCTGCACGGCGATGGTCAGCCCCATGTTCATGGCGTTGCCGACCGCGTGTCCGATGACCGTGTGCGAGCGGTGCACCGACCACGTGAAGCCCTGTCGCTCGGCGGCCGCGAAGAGCTCGTCCTCCTGCGCGTAGTAGAAGTTCGGGGTGTCGAGCCGCGGCTCCTCCTCGTGGAAGGGCGTTTCCGGCATCTCGCCCGCCGCGTACGCCTCGAACGGACCGAGGTAGTGCTTCAACCCGGTGACGAGGGCGACGTGCGCGAGCGGCGCGTGGTCGAGTGCGGCGAGCAGGTCTCGGACCATGCCGCCGTTCACGCGGATGTTCTCGGCCTCGGTCTCCTGGCGCTGCCAGGCGGTGAAGAACACGTGCGTCGGGCGCTCGCCGGCGAGGGCGGTGCGGAGCGAGTCCGGGTCGCGCAGGTCGGCGGCCACGGTCCGGACCCCGTCGCGGGGGAGCGGGCGCCGGGAGAGCGCGGTGACGGCCCAGCCGAGGCCGAGCAGGTGGTCCACCAGTGCGGAGCCGGTGATGCCGCTGGCGCCCACGACGAGGGCCTCGGGACGGACGTCGGTCGGTGCGGTGTCGGTCGGTGCGGTGTCGAGTGTCATCCCCGGGTGCAACGCCCACGCCCGACAGGTGTTCCCTACCGGGGGCGTCGGATCCGGATCGGGCCCTTCGCCGTGGACGGATCGACCACGCTGCCGTGCTGCGTGATCTCGACCTCGCCGCGCGCGACCATGCGGCGGGCGGCACGTCTCGCCGGTTCCATCAGGTCGCGCCAACCGTCCGGGTCGAGTGCCCGAGCGGCATCCGACGGGCAGATGCTGGACGACCGGGAGCGCGCTGCGAGCAGCTCGTCGATCCGCTGTTCGAGCGCCCGGTCTGTCGCGTCGACGCCGTGCTTCCGGCACGCGGCCGAGCAGTACTTCGCGTCCGGAGCCGCGGACGCGGGCATCCGACGCCCGCACGACGCGCAGGTGCGTTCGGCGTGCTCGGCCGCGTTCGCCGTCGCGTCCGCCTCGGTCCTGATCGCGCGTCCCATGCGCCCATCCTCTCCCCGCTGTCCGGTTGCGCACCCAGCCCAGGCACGGCTGGCAGCATCGGGTCGGTGAACCCCGTTCCCGATGCCGCCCGCCCGCACGAACCCGCCTGGGTCGAACACGTGATGTGGTGGCACGTCTACCCGCTCGGGTTCGTGGGCGCCGAGGTCCGTCCGGACACCGCCGTCGCGGACCGGCCCGTCGAGCAACGCCTCGAGCGGATCGAGGCCTGGCTCGACCACGTCGTGGACCTCGGGCTGAACGGACTGCTGCTCGGTCCGGTCTTCAGGAGCTCGACGCACGGGTACGACACGGTCGACCACTTCCGGATCGACCCGCGGCTCGGCGACGACGAGGACTTCGACCGTCTGGTGGCGTCGGCGCACGCGCGCGGCGTGCGGGTGCTCCTCGACGGGGTGTTCAACCACGTGGGCCGGGAGCACCCGGCCTTCCGTGCGCTCGAGGAGCAGGGCCCGGACGCACCGACGACGGATCTGTTCGCGATCGACTGGGCCGGCTGGTCGCCCGGAGACGACGTGCCGGTGGGACTGTTCGAGGGGCACGACATCCTGGTCGCGCTCGACCACGGCAGCCGCGCCACCGAGGACCTCGTCGTCGAGGTGATGACGCACTGGCTCGCACGGGGCGTGGACGGCTGGCGACTCGACGCGGCCTACGCCGTGCCGACGGCGTTCTGGGCCCGGGTGCTGCCGCGCGTCCGGGAGCGCTTCCCGGACGCCTGGTTCACGGGCGAGGTCATCCACGGCGACACGGCTGCGTTCGTCCGTGCCTCGACGGTCGACTCCACCACGCAGTACGAGCTCTGGCAGGGCATCTGGCACGGCATCGCCGACCGGAACTGCTTCGAGCTCGCGCACGCCGTCGAACGGCACGACGCACTGCTGGCCGCGCAGGCGCCGAGCACGTTCGTCGGCAACCACGACGTGACGCGCATCGCGAGCGCCGTGGGGGAGCGGTTCGCCGGGCACGCCGCCGCCGTCCTCTTCACGGTCGCCGGGACCCCGAGCGTCTGGGCCGGTGACGAGTACGGCTGGACGGGGGTGAAGGAGGAGCGCGTCGGCGGGGACGACGCCGTCCGCCCGGAGTTCCCGGCCGGTCCGCTCGAGCCCGTGGAGCTCACGCACGCGTACGAGGCGCTCATCGCCCTCCGTCGCCGCGAGCCCTGGCTGCACCGGGCGCACACCGACGTCGTCCACCTCACGAACACGGCGGTCGTGCTGCGCACCGCGACCTCGGAGCGGGCGGTGGTGACCGCCCTGAACCTGTCGCCCGATCCCGTCGACCTGCCCACAGCGGGCGCGACGCGCGTGGAGGCGGGCGGAGCCGACGTCGGGGACGGAACCCTGCGCCTCCCGGCTGCCGCCTGGGCCGTGCTCTCCGGATCGTGAGCAGAAATGGT
>NZ_BACZ01000507.1 GCF_000333375.1 Curtobacterium sp. B18 | reverse complement strand
CGAGTACCGCCCCTGACCTACGGCGCGCGACGGAGTCCGTCGAGCGCGTCGAGTTCGGCCAGGGCCGCTCGTGCGTCGGCGATCCGGTCGGCCTCGGGGCGACTCCACCACTCGGGCCCGCGCTCGCCGAGCCCGTGCTTCGCCAGGCCGTTGCGGTGCCGCGCGGCCGCGAGGGCGTCCTCGTCGCCCGATCGCCTGGCCTGCCCGACCGCGTTGCGACCCCGGCCGAGATGGGACCGGAGCGCTGCGGCGACGTCCTCCGGGAGCGCGGGATCGGTCCGTCGCCACCGCCGGCCGTCGACGACGAAGAAGTGGTCGTCGGGGGTCGCGGTCATGTCCTCGAGTCTCGCAGCGGACGCCGCGTTCGTCCGGGGTGGTGACCGTTCCGGTTCGAGATACCCGGGGATCGCGAACCGGAACGGTCAGCGCGCGGATCCGGTGGGCGGTGTCAGGGGCGCACGGTAGAACGGCGGGGATGCCCGCACCCCACCCGCGCCCCCTGCTCGACGTCCGCCGGATCTACGCCGAGCCCGCCGCCCTCGAGCTGCAGCGCGGGCAGGAGGTCGTCGGACGCTGGCCCGACGCCGAGATCGTGCCCGTCGCCTCGCACTGGAACATCCCCGAGGTGCACGGCGACGAGCGCAACGTCCAGCGGTGGGTGCGCATCAAGACCGAGGCGCTCGTGCTCGGTGTGAAGAAGTCCCTCGTGACCCGGCCGAACGGGCGCTCCGCCGACTTCATCGCCCCCTCGACGGCGAACGGCTGCGCCATGGCGTGCGCGTACTGCTACGTCCCGCGGCGCAAGGGCTACAGCAACCCCGTCACGGTCTTCGCGAACATCGACCAGATCACGAAGCACGTCGCCCGGAACATCGCGAAGCAGGGGCCGAAGACCGAACCGAACCAGTGCGACCCGGACGCGTGGGTGTACGACATCGGGGAGAACAGCGACTGCTCGGTGGACGCGATGCTGAGTGACAACGTGCGCGACCTCTGCGACCTGTTCCGGATGTCGCCCACCGCGAAGGCGTCCTTCGCCACGAAGTACGTGAACCGCGACCTGCTCGACTGGGACCCGGTGGGGCGCACCCGGATCCGGTTCTCGCTGATGCCGCACGAGACCGCCAAGGTCACCGACATCCGGACGAGCCCGGTCGCCGAACGGATCGCCGCGGTGAACGACTTCGTCGACGCCGGGTACGAGGTCCACCTCAACTTCTCACCCGTCGTCCTCACACCGACGTGGGAGGCCGACTGGACCGAGCTGCTCCGACGGGTCGACGACGTCCTGTCACCGGCGGCGAAGGCGCAGCTCGCGGCCGAGGTCATCTTCCTCACCCACAACGAGGCGCTGCACGAGGTGAACCTCGGCTGGCACCCCAGGGCCGAAGAACTGCTCTGGCGTCCGGACCTGCAGGAGCAGAAGGTGTCCCAGAACGGTGCGGTGAACGTCCGGTACCGCGCCGGGATGAAAGGGGCGCTGGTCGAGCGCTTCCGCGAGCTCGTCGCGGAGCACCTGCCGAGCTGCCGGATCCGCTACGCCTTCTGACCGCACGGAACGACGAACGCCCGCGCCGGACGGCGCGGGCGTTCGTGGTTCGACGGGCTCAGTGACCGTCGAGCTTGTCCTTGGCCTTCTCGGTCTCGAGGCGTGCCTCGCCCATAGCCTGGTCCTTCTGGCCCTGGTGCTTGAGCTCGGCGTCGTCGGTGTGCTTGCCGACGGCCTCCTCGACCTTGCCGACGATCTTCTGGGTGGCGTCCTTGGCCTTGTCTCCGAGCGACATGGTGTCTTCCTTCCTCCGGGAACCGCCGAGGGTCCCCGGCGCCTGTGCCACGAAGACAACCAGGCGCCACCGCGGGGTTCGCGGCCGAGGCGCAGGTTGGTGTACCCCGGTTGCTTCCGTCGGGGTACGGATCAGGGGACGAGGCGGTCGGCCCGGTAGCGGTCGAACAAATGGGCGAAGGCGCGCTCGGT
>NZ_BACZ01000508.1 GCF_000333375.1 Curtobacterium sp. B18 | reverse complement strand
CCGGGCCATCCCCGCCCTCACCCTGACCGACTTCGGCATCGGCCGGCACCTCATCAACGAGGTGTTCGTGGGCAGCGGCCTCGAGGGCGACGCGATCGACCTCGTGGACGGCCGGTTCGGGACGGTCCGGCCCGCGTGGATGCACGACAACCACTTCCACCCGGAGTCCGAGAACGACTGGGCGGAGCGGGCCGAGCGGCTCATGGCGTCACGCGACGCCGGGGTGCTGCGCGATCGGCCGGCCGCGCGCCGGAGCCGGGGCGGTGTGCTCCGCCGGGCCTGGGAGCGCAAGAACGCCCTCGGGTCGGACGATCGCAGTGTGCTCGGAGCCGTCGCCCTGGCGATCGGGGCGCCGGTGCGGGCGCTGAAGCGGGTGCTGCGGCAGGGACGCCGACTGCTGCGTCCGGCGGAGCCGCCGGTGCTGCTCGCGCCGACGAGCCAGCGCGGGGAGGCGCCGGATCGACTCGGAGACCGGCCGCCCGGAGCTGCGTCGCGCGTGGGCGGGTCAGATCGCCTTGGCGATCGCGAGGAGCAGCTGGTCCCGGGTCGGGACGCCGGGTGAACGGAAGACCTCGGCTCCGTCGTCCCGCCGCACGATGATCGTGGGGGTCGACCGGATGCCGAGGTCCTCTGCCTGGTCGGGGTGGTTCGCCACGTCCCGCTCCGTGACGTGCAGCCCGGGGACGAGCTCGGACGCCTCGGCCGACACCCGGCGGGCGGCGGCGCACGGGGCGCAGAACGAGGAGGTCCAGAGGTCGAGCTGCATGGAGTCCTGCAACGCGGGCGGGCGGGGTTCTACTCCCGCCGCGTGGAGCGGGGTGCCGCGGTGCGCGATGTCCGCCGCGCGCCGCGGCGCCGTCGGTTACTCGCGGTCGAACTCGCCGCTGCGGTCCCCGCGGTCGGCGAGGTCGTCGACCGGGTCGGACTCGCCCGGCACGTACTCGAACTCGGCCGAGGTCTGGTCGAGCACCTGGCGCGACTTCGTCATGCGGTAGGTGAACGCGGTCTGGAGGCCCTCGACGTCGGCGAACACCGTGACCTCGTCGTCCAGCGCGTCGTTCGTGGCCGTGCGGGTGTCGGTCGTGCCGTCGAAGGGTCCGCCGTGGAAGATCGCGGTGTACTCGTCGCCTTCGTGGATGGTGATGTCGCTCATGCATCCCTTCTACCAGGGGCCGCCTGTTGACGACTTCATAGCTTCGCTATATAGTTTTGCTATGGAATCACCGCGCGAGCAGACGATCGAGACGCTCCTCGTCTCCGTCAACCGCCTGATCCGCACCGCAGCGCAGGCGACGGGGAACACCACCTCCTCCGCCGTCTGGCGCACGCTCGGCATCCTCGAGACCGACCAGCCGCTCCGCCTCGGCGAGCTCGCGGCCGCCTCCCGCGTCGCGCAGCCGACGATGACGAGGCTCGTCGCCGGCATGCTCGCCGACGGCCTCGTGACCCGCACCGTCGACCCGGACGACTCGCGCGGGCAGCTCATCGAGCTCACCGAGGCCGGCCACGAACGGCTGGTGTCCTGGCGGGTCACCCTCACCCGGACGGTCGGCCCGCTCTTCGCCGACCTGACCGAGGACGAGTGGGACACCCTGCACGACGCCGTCGAGATCATCGCCTCCCGCACCTCCACCGCCACCAGAACGGAGACCCACGCGTGAACGCCCACGCACCCGCCGGACAGTCCGGCAGCATCCTCAAGCAGTCGTCAGCGGTCTGGGCGATCGCCTTCGCCTGCGTCGTCGCCTTCATGGGCATCGGGCTCGTCGACCCGATCCTCCCCGCGATCGCCTCGTCGCTGCGGGCCACCGCCGCCCAGACCGAGCTGCTCTTCACGAGCTACCTCGCCGTCACCGGTGTCGCGATGTTCTTCACCAGCTGGGTCTCAAGCCGCATCGGTGCGAAGAACACCCTGCTCATCGGCCTCGCGCTCATCGTGCTGTTCTCGGTGCTCGCGGCGACGTCGAACAGCGTGTGGACGATCATCGACTTCCGCGCCGGATGGGGCCTCGGGAACGCGCTCTTCATCTCCACCGCCCTCGCGACGATCGTCGGTGCGGCCTCGGGCGGCACCGCGTCCGCGATCATCCTGTACGAGGCGGCACTCGGCCTCGGCATCGCGGTCGGCCCGCTCGTCGGCGGCCTGCTCGGCTCGGTGAGCTGGCGCGGCCCGTTCTTCGGCGTCACCACTCTCATGGCGATCGCGTTCATCGCCATCGTCACGCTCCTGAAGTCCTCGGGCCTCGAGAAGCCCACCCCGACGAAGCTCTCCGCACCGTTCCGCGCGCTCGGTCGTCCGGCACTCGCCGCCCTCGCCGTCACCGCGCTCTTCTACAACATCGGCTTCTTCGTCCTGCTGGCGTACACGCCCTTCCCGCTCGGCTTCGGCGCGCTCGGCATCGGCTTCACGTTCTTCGGCTGGGGCGTGGGCCTCGCGATCACCTCGGTCTGGGTCGCCCCGATGCTCACCGCCCGACTCCGCCGCACCACCGTGCTGAAGATCGCGCTCCCGCTGCTCGCGCTCGACCTGTTCGCCGCCGCCGTGGTCGTGCACTCGCAGGTCGGCCTGGTCATCTCGGTCATCGTCGGCGGTCTCGTGCTCGGTGTCCTCAACACCGTCCTCACCGAGTGCGTCATGGAGGCCACCGACCTCCCCCGCTCCGTCGCGTCGAGCGCCTACTCGGCCGTGCGCTTCATCGGCGGCGCGATCGCCCCGCCCGTGGCCACGCTGCTCGCCGACCGCTTCGCCCCGTCCGCCGCGTACGTCTTCGCGGGGCTGTCCGTCGCCGTCGCGTTCGTCGTGGTCGTGTGCACCACGCGCGTGCTGCGCCGGGTGGACGACGGCGCCGAGCCGGAGCGCGTCGAGGCCGAGGCCATCGGCGCCGGCGAGATGGCCTAGCCCGGGGCCCGCTCGTCCCCTTCCGCCCGCTCGCTCCTCCGCCGCGCGAGCGGGCGAAACACGTCCCGCTCACGCCCCGCACCCACCACATTCCGCCCGCTCGCGCTTCCCTCGCGCGAACGGGCGAAACACGTCCCGCTCGCGGTCGACACCCGCCTGGTTCCGCCCGCTCGCGCCACCGCCGCGCGAGCGGGCGAAACACGTCCCGCTCACGCCCCGCACACACCACATTCCGCCCGCTCGCGCCACCGCCGCGCGAGCGGGCGAAACACGTCCCGCTCGCGGTCGACACCCGCCTAGTTCCGCCCGCTCGCGATCTCCGGATGCGAGCGGGCGGAAGTCGTCGTGGCGACCGCGAGCACGTGACCGGATTCGCCCGTTCGCTAGCTGCGCCCGCCCGGAGAGTGACCATCTGGAGGCGCGACACGGTCCCGAGGGGCCGGCCCGCGCCTCCAGGAAGTCGCCCTCAACCCGCCGGAGGGCGCGATCGGGCGGAACACGTCTCGGTCGGAACCTTCTACCGACGTTCTTCGCCCGCTCGCGCGGAGCACGCAGCGAGCGGGCGGAACCCGTTCCGCGCCCGCCGAGAGCGCCGCACAATCCGCCCGCTCAGCGCTCCTCGCCCGCCCGCTCGGGCAGCCCACCCGGCGAGCGGGCGGGAAACGTCCCGGTCGCGCCGCGAGCGTTGCAGACATCGCCCGCTCGCGAGCGCGCCAGCCAGCACGCGATCGCCCGCGCGCGCCACCGAGCACCCGAGCGAGCACCCCAGCACCCCGGCACCCCAGCACCCGAGCGACCCCCGAGCGCCAGCCCGTACTCCCACCCGGCATCGGGCCCCGCGCCGCCGCGGAATAGGATCGACACCATGGCAACTGCGAACGACCGCCTCGTCTGGATCGACTGCGAGATGACGGGCCTCGACCTCGAGGTCGACGAACTCGTCGAGGTGGCCGTCGTCGTCACCGACTTCGACCTCGTCCCCGTGCACCCCGGCTTCGACATCGTGATCAAGCCTGACCAGTCGGCGCTCGACAACATGAACGAGTTCGTCACGAACATGCACACCACCTCGGGGCTGCTCGAGGAGATCCCGAACGGTGTGAGCCTCGCGGACGCCGAGTACCAGGTGCTCGAGTACATCCTCGAGCACGTCCCCGCCGAGGGTTCCGCTCCCCTCGCGGGCAACACGATCGGCACCGACCGCTCGTTCCTGTCGAAGTACATGCCCCGCGTCGACGGCCACCTGCACTACCGCAGCGTCGACGTCTCGAGCATCAAGGAGCTCTGCCGCCGCTGGTTCCCGCGCGTGTACTTCAACGCCCCCGAGAAGCACGGCGGGCACCGGGCGCTCGCGGACATCCTCGAGTCCATCCGCGAGCTCGAGTACTACCGCCGCGCCGGCTTCGTCGCCGAGCCCGGCCCCTCCTCGGAGGACGTCAAGGCGGTCGCGAACGAGGTCGTCACCAAGTGGGAGCCGCGGCTCGCGCAGTAGGACACGCCGCCTCCGGCGCGTCCAGGAGGCGCGGCTCGCCCCACGTGGTCCGACCCGCCTCCGGCATGTACTACTATTGAGTGGTCGCGCCGGTCGCCCGGTGTGCACATGGTGGATATAGCTCAGTTGGTAGAGCGCCTGGTTGTGGTCTAGGAGGTCGCGGGTTCGAGACCCGTTATTCACCCCAGTCGAGGGAGAGTCCTGTTGCGTCTGACGCAACCGGGGCTCTCCCTCAGTGTTTGTCTGGGTGCCTCCGGCGCCGTGCGGCTTCGCCGCGCGGTCGGGCGGCGTGCCGATCGGCTTCGCCGCGGGCGGGCAGCACGGCCCGGGTGCGGGCGGGCACGGCCCGGGTGCGGGCGGGCACGGCGCCACCCGGCCTGGCCGCGGGCGGTCAGCGCGCTGGACGGCCTCGCCGCGGACGGCCAGCACACCGTGAGACGATCGGCGGCGTGATGGAGATGTCCGCCGATGCCTTCGAGCAGCTCGTGACCGACGAGCTCGACCTGCTCCCCGACGAGATGGTCGACGGCCTCGACAACGTGGTGTTCGTCGTCGAGGACGAACCGGAGAACGGCGAAGAGCTCTTCGGCGTGTACGACGGCGTCGCGGCGACCGAGCGCGGCCAGTACGGCTTCGGCGAGCTGCCCGACCGGATCGTGGTGTTCCGGAAGCAGCACCTCGCCGAGTGCGACACGCTCGAGGAACTCAAGGACGAGGTGCACACCACGCTCGTGCACGAGATCGGGCACTTCTACGGCATCGACGACGAGCGCCTGCACGAGCTCGGCTGGGCGTAGCCGCCGCTCCCGCGCCCGAGTCTCGGCCCCGCGGACATCTTCGCGGCGCGGCGGCCGCGAAACCGTCCGCCGAGCCGAGTCTCGGGGCGGCGCAGCCCGCCCCGCGCGGCACGACGGGCGCAGCCCACCCCGCGCGACACGACGGGCGGGTGCGGGCACCGTCACGGTTCGACGCGACGGTGCCCGCTGCGAGGTCGGGGAATCAGGTCCCGGCCTCACGGCTCCGCCCGTTCACTCGGTGCCCCGTCGGGGCCGGGCGGAGGTCGAGGTGGTCGTCAGTGACCGGATCCGAGGGTGCCGGCGAGGCGGCCGTGGAACGCCCGGCTGGCGTCGTTCATCCCGCGGATCTCGACGCGCTTGCCGTGCTGGTGGTACTTCGTCTCGATCGCGTCGAGGGCGGCGACGGTGGAGGCGTCCCACACGTGCGACCTCGTCATGTCGATCACCACGAGGTCCGGGTCGTCGGTGTAGTCGAACTGGGTGGTGAGGTCGTTCGAGGAGGCGAAGAAGAGCTCACCCTCGACCGCGTACAGGGCATGCTGCGCGCCGTCCGGCAGCGTCTCGATGCTCCGCGACACGTTCGTGAAGTGGGAGACGCGGCGGGCGAAGACGATCATCGCGGCGACGACGCCGATGATGACGCCGATCGCGAGGTTGTCGGTGGCGACCACGACCACGACGGTGAGCACCATGACGATGGTCTCGCCGACGGGCATCCGCTTCAGGGTGGCGGGCCTGATGCTGTGCCAGTCGAAGGTGCCGACCGAGACCATCACCATGACGGCGACGAGGGCGGCCATCGGGATGATCGCGACGACGTCGCCGAGACCGACCACCAGCACGAGCAGGAAGACTCCGGACAGGAACGTCGAGATGCGCGTGCGTGCACCGGAGGCCTTCACGTTGATCATGGTCTGCCCGATCATCGCGCACCCGCCCATGCCACCGAACAGTCCGGAGGCGATGTTCGCGACGCCCTGGCCGAGGGCCTCTCGGGTCTTCCGGGAGCCGGTGTCGGTGACCTCGTCGACGAGCTTCGCCGTCATCAGCGACTCGAGGAGTCCGACGAGGGCCATCGCGAGTGCGTACGGGGCGATGATCGTGAGCGTCTCGAGGGTCAGCGGCACGTTCGGGATGAACAGGGTCGGCAGGCTGTCGGGGAGCGTGCCCTCGTCCCCGACCGTCGGGATCGCGATCGACGCGAACACGGTCACCAGGGTCAGGACGACGATCGCGACGAGCGGCGCGGGGATCGCCGTGGTGAACCGGGGCAGCAGGACGATGATCGCGATGCCGGCGGCGGCGATCGGCCACACCAGCCACGAGACGCCGATGATGTTCGGCAGCTGCGCGGTGAAGATGAGGATGGCGAGCGCGTTGACGAAGCCGACCATCACCGACCGGGGCACGAACCGCATCAGCTTCGCCGCTCCCAGCCCGCCGAGGATCAGCTGGAAGACCCCGCCGAGCAGGACGGTGGCGATGAGGTAGTCGAGACCGTGCTCCTTGACGACCGGGGCGACGACGAGGGCGATCGCGCCGGTGGCGCCGGTGATCATCGCGGCTCGGCCACCGACGAACGAGATGACGACGGCCATCACGAACGCCGAGAACAGGCCGACACGGGGGTCGACGCCGGCGATGATCGAGAACGAGATCGCCTCGGGGATCAGGGCGAGGGCGACGACGAGGCCGGCGAAGACCTCGCGGAGCAGGACCTTCGGGTTCCGCAGGGCGGACAGGACGGTGGGACTGGGATGCGCCTGGACGGGCACGGACTGCGTGACGGTCGTCACGGTTCTCCTTCGGATGGTGGGGTGCGGGCGCTGCGCCCGCGAGAGCTGTTCGTGGGGCGCGTCATCGCGCACGGCCGGCGGCGTCGAGACATCCGGCACATCCCAACTCTTCCGTTGCGGAAGAGTTGGTATGGTTCGACTCTAACGCGACGGAAGGGTTGGTGCGCAAGACCGGGACTGCAGATCGCGCGGCGATACGTTCGCCAGGACACGACGACGGCACGGAGGCTCCTGGCCGTCGTCGACGCCCTCGACCGGACCGACGACGACGCCGAATGAGCACGCCTCCGTGGCGAGCTCGACGCGTACGTCCGCGACACCGAGCTGCGCCGCGCGAAGCTGGAACAGCAGCTCGGCATGGCCGACGAGTTCCTCGGGATCCTCCGCAGTCGGTAGCCGCGGGCCGACCGTCCGAGCGGTGACCGGCCAGGAGGCGCGACGTGCGTCCGCAGGGCGGGTCGCGCCTCCTGGCCGGTGCGCCCGCACGCGCCGCACGGCGGGGTCGCGCGCGCAGGCGCGACGACGCGTACGATCCCACGCAACGCACGAGCGGCGAGCGATCGGGGAACGCGATGCGACTCATCACCGGGACGACACTCGTCGTGACACTGGCGGCGGCAGCGCTGGTCGGTGTGGCGCCGCCGGCGACCGCGGTCGGCTCCGGGGCGATCACCGTGCAGCTCGCCTCGCCGGACGGCGCCCCGATCCGCCTGGCGGACGTGGAGCTCGCGGCGATCGGCGTCGACGTCGTCGTCGGGAACGCCACCACCGACGACGACGGCACCGCGACGTTCACGGGCATCCCCGCACCGGACACCGTCACGGTGACGACACGGCAGCTGCCGCCGCACGGAGCAGACACGTACGTACGTGTCTCTGAACCAGTGGAACGCGCAGGCCACCGGGTCCGGTGCCGAGCCGATCTACAACCTCGTCGTCACCGGATCGCTCCTCACGATCATCCCGATCGTGGTCGCGTTCCTCTTCCTCCAGCGCTTCTGGCAGTCCGGCCTCGCGGCCGGGTCCGTCAAGGCCTGACCCGTCAGGCCGGGAGGCGCGGGGCGACCCCGCCACGCGCCTGCCGGCCCGGCACACAGCAGCTCCACCCCCTCTCCACGAAGAAGTGAAAGGCACCTCCATGAACAAGCGTCTCCGGCGCGGCCTCAGCGCCGTCGCCATCGGCGTCACCGCAGCCGTCGCCCTCGCCGCCTGCGCCTCCGGCGGCTCCTCGTCCGGCGGTTCGTCCGACGACATCTCGAAGGCCCTCAAGGACGGCGGCACGCTGACCTACTGGTCCTGGACCCCGTCCGCCAAGGACCAGGTGGCCGCGTTCGAGAAGGCCTACCCCAAGGTGAAGGTCAAGCTCGTCAACGCCGGCACCGGTGCCGACCAGTACACGAAGCTGCAGAACACGATCAAGGCCGGCTCCGGTGCCCCGGACGTCGCCCAGGTCGAGTACTACGCGCTCCCGCAGTTCGCGCTGTCCGACTCGCTCCTCGACCTGTCGTCGTACGGGTTCGGCGACCTGAAGGACAAGTTCGCGGCCAGCACGTGGAGCTCCGTCGACATGGACGGCAAGATCTACGGTCTGCCCCAGGACTCGGGCCCCATGGCGCTGTTCTACAACAAGGCCGTGTTCGACAAGTACGGCATCTCCGTGCCGAAGACGTGGGACGAGTACGTCGCCGCGGCGAAGAAGCTGCACACCGCCGACCCGGACGCGTACATCGCGGCCGACTCCGGCGACGCGGGCTTCACCACGAGCATGATCGCCCAGGCCGGCGGCACGCCCTTCACCACGAAGGGCGACAAGGTCACGATCAACCTCGAGGACGCCGGCACGAAGAAGTGGACCAAGACCTGGGACCAGCTCGTCGAGCAGGGGCTGCTGTCGAAGACCGTCGGCTGGAGCGACGACTGGTACAAGCAGCTCGGCAACGGCCAGATCGCCACGCTGATCACCGGTGCCTGGATGCCGGGCAACCTCGAGGCGAGCGTCGCGGACGCGAGCGGTGACTGGCGCGTCGCGCCGATGCCGACCTACGACGGCGGCACGGCCCAGACCGCGAACAACGGCGGCAGCGCCGAGGCGGTCATGAGGCAGTCGAAGAACCCGGCGCTCGCGGCGGGCTTCCTGAAGTGGCTGAACTCCTCGAAGGAGTCGACCGGCGTCTTCATGAAGTCCGGCGGCTTCCCGTCCACCACGGCGGACCTCGAGTCCTCGGCGTTCCTCGACGAGAAGCCCGAGTACTTCGGCGGCCAGCAGATCAACAAGGTGCTCGTCGACGCGTCGAAGTCGTCGACCAACGACTTCACCTACCTGCCGTACCAGGTGTACGCGAACAGCGTCTACGCCGACACCGTCGGCCAGTCGTACGAGAACGGCACCTCGCTCGAGAGCGGGCTCGCCGCGTGGCAGAAGGCCCTCGCGAAGTACGGCGAGGACCAGGGCTTCACGGTCTCGTCCAAGTAGTCACCACACCAGTTCGACCCGGGGCCGTGCGGATCCTTCCGCACGGCCCCGTCTCCTGAGAGAGTTCCCCCATGCGCTTCGCCATCGGCGACACCGACTTCCTGCTCGACGGCGAGCCGCACCGGATCCTGTCCGGCGCGATCCACTACTTCCGCGTCCACCCCGACCTGTGGGCCGACCGGATCCGCAAGGCGAAGCTGATGGGGCTCAACACCATCGAGACCTACGTCGCCTGGAACGCGCACGCTCCGTCGCCCGGCGTCTTCGACCTCACCGGCGGGCTCGACCTCGGCCACTTCCTCGACCTCGTCGCCGCCGAGGGCATGCACGCCATCGTCCGCCCCGGCCCCTACATCTGCGCCGAGTGGACGAACGGCGGTCTGCCGTACTGGCTCTTCGCCGACGGCACCGTCGGGGTCCGCCGCGACGAGCCCGGCTTCCTCGCAGCCGTCGAGACCTACCTGCAGCAGCTCGCCCCCGTGCTCGTCCCGCGGCAGATCGACGCCGGCGGGCCCATCGTCCTCGTGCAGGTCGAGAACGAGTACGGCGCGTACGGCTCCGACCCGGTCTACCTGTCGAAGCTCGAGCAGATGCACCGCGCGATCGGCCTCACCGTGCCGTTCACGAGCGTCGACCAGCCGATGGGCACCATGCTCGAGGACGGGTCGCTGCCCTCGCTGCACAAGACCGGTTCGTTCGGCTCGCGGTCCGTCGCCCGGCTGGCACGCCTCCGCGAGGCCCAGCCCACCGGCCCCCTCATGTGCTCGGAGTTCTGGGACGGCTGGTTCGACAGCTGGGGCGAGCACCACCACACGACCTCGGCCGCCGACAGCGCCGCGGACCTCGACGACCTGCTCGCCGCCGGCGGCTCGGTGAACATCTACATGTTCCACGGCGGCACGAACTTCGGCTTCACGAACGGTGCGAACGACAAGGGTGTCTACCGCCCCATCGCGACGTCGTACGACTACGACGCCCCGCTCGACGAGGCCGGGCGTCCGACGGAGAAGTTCCACGCCTTCCGCTCGGTCATCGAGCGCTACGCGCCCGTGCCGCCGCTGCCCGACTCGATGCGTCCGGGTGGATCCGGACGGCTCGCGTCCGACCCGTCCGGCGGGTCCGTCGCGTCCGGCGGTTCCGTCGCGTCCGGTGGGTCCGACGCGTCGGTCCAGGAGGCGCGGCCCACCCCCGCCGCGGACGTCGCCGTCCGCCTCGACCGCGTCACGTCCCTGCGCGCCCTGCTCCCGGCGCTCACCGACTGGTCCTCGCACGACGTCCCGCCGACGTTCGACGCGCTCGGCGCCGCCTCGGGCTTCGTCGTGCACCGGACCGAGGTCGACCTGCCGGCCGGCGGCGTGCTCACCGTCGGCGAGGAGGTCCGCGACCGCGCCGTGGTCTCCGTCGACGGCACCGTCGTCGGCGTGCTCGAGCGGGAGCACCACGACCGCGCGATCGCGCTGCCGCCGGTCACCGGCACGCTCGAGCTCCTCGTCGAGGACCAGGGCCGCGTCGACTACGGCCCGCGCATCGGCGAGCCGAAGGGCCTGATCGGCGGGGTCGCCGTCGACGGTGTGCCGCTCGCCCGGTGGGACGCGTCGCCGCTCGCCCTCGACCCCTGCCCGAGTCGGCCGGACGATGCTCAGCGACGCAC
>NZ_BACZ01000509.1 GCF_000333375.1 Curtobacterium sp. B18 | reverse complement strand
TCCCGCCACCGCCGGTCACGCTGCCCGTCTCGTCGCCGGTGACCCGACCGAGGCCGTTGTAGCCGAAGGTGAGCTCGAGGAACGAGTTTCGTCTGCGATCCCCCGACGTACGGGCGGGACGACGAGGGCACGAGTTCCACGACGGCGACCCACCAGCCGCCGGCGACGACCACGGCGAGGGCGGCCCAGAGCAGGTGCACGACGCGCTTCACGAACGGCAGCGACGAGCAGTACAGGTACACGCCGACGAGGACGGGCAGGATCAGGAAGCCCTGCAGCTGCTTCGTGAGGAAGGCGAACCCGACGGCGACACCAGCCCAGACCACGTACCGCAGCTTCCCGGTGTCGACGCCGCGCAGGACGAGCCAGAGCGACAGCACCATGAGCAGGGTGAGGAGCGCGTCCGGGTTGTTGAAGCGGAACATCAGGGTGGCGACGGGGGTCGTGGCGAGTGCGGCTCCGGCGGTGAGCGCCGCCCCGGCGGAGAAGCGTCGGCGGACGATCGCGTACAGCAGCGCGACGGTGGCGACCCCCATCAGCGCCTCGGGGACGAGGATCGCCCACGAGTTCAGGCCGAACAGCCGGACCGACAGCTCCATCACCCAGAGGAACGCCGGCGGCTTGTCGACGGTGATCGAGTTGCCGGCGTCCGAGGACCCGTAGAAGAAGGCCTCCCAGCTCTGGCTCCCGGCCTGGACGGCGGCCGAGTAGAACGCGTTCGCGTACCCGTTGACGCCGAGGTTCACCAGGTACAGCACGCCCGTGGCGAGGAGCAGCCCGAAGAAGGCGGGACGTTCCCAGCGTGCTCGCTGGACGGCGCGTGTGCGGGAGGTGCGACTCATGGGTCCAGGGTCACCGGACCGGCTTTCGGCATCCGTTGCTGCCGCTGTGGAAGAGCCGGGAGGCGCGGCGGACGTCCGCCGGGTCGGGTTCCGGAACCCTTCGGCGCGCGTCTGCCTGCCGTTCGCCTGTGCGACACCGCAGCTTCGTAGCGTCCCGGGCATGCGCTCCACCGGTTCCGTCGTCGCGGTCGTCCCGGCCCGCGCGGGTTCGAAGGGCATCCCGGGCAAGAACCTCCGCCGGGTCGCCGGGCGGTCGCTGGTGCGCCGCGCCGTCGAGGCCGCGCTCGCGAGCCCGACGATCGACGCCGTCGTGGTCTCGACCGACGGTGACGCCATCGCGGCCGAGGCCGTGTCCGCCGGCGCCCGGGTGGTCCGCCGCCCGCCGGAGCTGGCCGGTGACGAGGCCTCGTCGGAGTCGGCGGTGCTGCACGTCCTCGACGTACTCGCGGCCGCGGGCGAGGAGCCCGAGGTCGTCGTGTTCGTGCAGGCGACCTCGCCGTTCATCGACCCGGCCGACCTCGACGCCGCCGTCACCCGGGTCCGGGACGGGCGCGTCGACGCGGTGTTCGCCGCGGCGCCCTCGCACGCCTTCCTCTGGCGCGTCGACGACGACGGCACCGCCCGCGCCGTGAACCACGAGCAGGCGGTCCGCCCCCGCCGGCAGGACCGCGCCCCGGAGTTCCGTGAGACGGGCGCCTTCTACGTCTTCCGCGCGACCGGCTTCCGCGAGCACCGGCACCGGTTCCACGGCCGGGTCGAACTCGTCGTCGTGGACGGTGCGGGCGCCATCGACGTCGACGAGCCGGCGGACCTCGCCCTCGCCTCCGCCCTCGCGACCCGGCTGGACCGGCCGACGAGCACGAGCCGCTCCACCGAGCACGCACCCGACCCCCGTCCGGCGACCGCGCCGCACGTCCCCGCACCGAACGGAGCACCATGACCGTCACCATCGGCACGTCCACGATCGGCGCGGGCCACCCCGCGTACCTCATCGGCGAGATCGGCCTGAACCACAACGGCGACGTCGACATCGCCAAGCGGCTCATCGACGTCGCGGCCGACGCCGGGCTGCAGGCGGTGAAGTTCCAGAAGCGCACGCCGGAGATCGCGACGCCGGAGCACATGAAGCAGACGCCCCGCAGCACACCGTGGGGCGAGATGACGTACCTCGAGTACCGGTACCGCGTCGAGTTCGACCGCGACCAGTACATCGAGATCGGGGACCACGCGACGCTCCGGGGGCTCGACTGGTTCGCCTCGCCGTGGGACGAGCCGTCGGTCGCGTTCCTCGAGGACCTGAACGTGGTCGCGTACAAGATCGCCTCGGCGTCGGTGACGGACCTCGGTCTCCTCGCCGAGGTCGCCGCGACCGGCAAGCCCGTGATCCTGTCGACCGGCATGTCGACGCTCGAGCAGATCGACCGCGCCGTCGACGCCCTCGGCACCGAGCGCCTCGTGCTCATGCACGCGACGTCGACGTACCCGCTCCCCGCCGAGGAGGCGAACCTGCGGATGATCGACACCCTCGCGACCCGGTACGCGGGGGTCCCGGTCGGGTACTCGGGGCACGAGCCGGGCCTGCAGATCTCCATCGCCGCCGTCGCCCTCGGCGCCACCGCCCTCGAGCGCCACATCACGCTCGACCGGACGATGTGGGGCTCGGACCACGCTGCCTCGCTCGAGCCGCACGGGCTGCAGACCCTGGCGCGCGACGTCCGCATCATCGAGACCGCACTCGGCGACGGGGTCAAGCGGGTCATGCCGGGCGAGCGGGCACCGCTCGCGAAGCTGCGCCGCGTCGGAGCGTGACCGGCGACGCCCTGGACGCGACCGGCGACGGACGCGGGGCGACGGGCGGACGGGAGGCGCGCCTCCCGTCCGCCGGATCGCCGCGCGTCCGTCGGGTGGTCGGCCTGGTCGACACCGACTCGTTCGCGAAGTGGGGCGCCCACCTGCTCGCCGCCGCACCCGCGCACTGGGAGCTGGAACTCGTCACGGTGGCGACGCCGCGATCCGCGAGCCCGGCGCAGCTGCGGTCCGCGTTCCGGGGGCTCGACCACCGGCTGGCGCACCTCGCGGCGACACCGCCGGAGCCGCTCGACGTCGACGCGATCGTCGAGCGACTCCGCACCGACCCGCCGGACGCGGTCCTGGTGTCCCTGATCGGACCGGTCGCCGAACTCGTCATCGAGGAGGTCCACCGTCGGGTGCCGCGGCGGCCCGTCCTCGTGACGGGGCTGCCGGGCATCTCGTACCCGGCGAAGTGGAAGGGCGTGTTCTTCCGGGCGCGCGCCGACCTGTTCGTGCTGCACAGCCACCGCGAGGTCCGGGCGTACGAGGAGCTCGCGGCCGAGGGCGGCGTCGAGCCGCACTTCGCGCTCGCGACGCTGCCGTTCGCGCGGCCGGCGGCGGCGGTCGGGGGCGCAACCGTCGGGTCGCCGCCCCGCGACGCCGTCGTCTTCGCTGCGCAGCCGAGCGTCCCCGCCGGGCGGGCCGACCGCGAGCGTGTCGTCGGGTGGCTCGCCGAGACCGCGCGCCGACACCCGGAGTGGCGGGTGGTGATCAAGGTCCGGGCCGGCGCCGGCGAACACCAGA
>NZ_BACZ01000510.1 GCF_000333375.1 Curtobacterium sp. B18 | reverse complement strand
AGCCCGCCGACGAGGGGGAGCGTCGCGAACCCGGACTCGGTGGGGGTCATGACCTCTTTTTCCGTCGGACTTGACGGTCCGGTCCATCGCCCGAGCTGTTCTTCTGAAACCATTAGACCCTCCCCATGAGTCGATCTCACCTTGCCTTCATTATGCACCCGGACTTGCGAAGTTCATGACGTGTTGAGTCGAGGTCCCACGCGTCCGCCGCGTCGATCTCCTCCTGCAGCGTGCCCATCTCGGCGAGCAGTGCGTCGAAGTCGGCGTCCGGCTCGGCCATCAGCGCGGAGATCTCGTTGAAGCGCGTGATCTTGGCGTGGATCTCGCCGACGCCCTCCTGCACGTTCTCGAGCACCGTCTTGGTCTCGTCGAGCTCCGGCTCCTGCATGAGGATGCCGACGGTGAAGCCCGGTGTGAGCTTCGCCTCGCCGTTGGACGGCTGGTCGAGACCCGCCATGATCTTCAGGATCGTCGACTTGCCCGCACCGTTCGGCCCGACGACACCGATCTTGGCGCCGGGGAGGAACGACATCGTGACGTCGTCGAGGATCAGCTTGTCGCCGACCGCCTTGCGGGCGCGGACCATCTGGTAGATGTACTCAGCCATATCGCGCCAAGTGTACTGACAGTGCGGGTCCCGCGTCTGCCGTGCCGTCGGTTCGCCGTATCCCGCACGGGGGCTGTTGCGCTCGCCGACTTCGACGTACGGTTTCCCCGCTCCGCACCGGGAGCAGGGTCGTCCGACCACCGGAGAGGATCAGGTCATGTTCACCAAGCGTCTGCGCCGCCTCGCGCTCCCCATCGCGGGTGCCACCGCGCTCACCGTCGCGCTCTTGGCGCCGGCGAGCGCTGCCTCGGCGGCGTCGCCCGTCCCGCACGGCAGCCCCTACGTGCAGTACACGGCGCACCTCGTGGAGAACGGGTCCGGCACCGGGTACTCGTCCTACATCAACGTCCACGACGCCCACAACAACGCCTTCGCCGTGGGGATCCAGTCGGACACCGCGTCGACCGTGAGCAAGGGGCAGCCGCGGTTCATCTGGGAGCGCGTGCAGAACGGCAAGTTCACGTACGGCTACATGGGCGGCGCGTCGCACAGCAAGACCTCGGTCGGGCTGCGCTGGTACAAGAACGACGTCGCGTCGGTCATCCTCAACAACCGCACGGTCGGCACGATCGCCCTGAACCTCGACGGACGGCTGTTCTTCAACGCCGAGGCGAACGCCCGCGTCAACGGGGACGTGGTGCACTCGCAGGTCAACGACATCTCGATCAAGGTCGGCGACTCGTCGGGCCGCACCGGGCTCGCCGGCAAGTGGGACACGAGCTTCACGTTCCACGGCCTCAAGGCGAAGCAGACGAACAGCCCGAAGGTCCAGGGCGCGAGCTTCTCGATCGACGGCCGTGTCTCGGGCCTCCCGCGGGGTGGCAACTGGGACACGACCGAGGTCGCCGGCATCGCGATGATCGCGCAGAACTGGCGGTAGCCCCGCCCGGACGGCGGCGGGTGCCGGTTCAGGCCGCGGCACGCTCGTCGCCGTCCACCGTCGGGTCGTCGCCGACCGCGTCGAACGGGTGGTCGAGGATCGCCGCCGTGTGGCGGGCCGCCTCGGCGCCGTCCGGGAGCTCCTCGACGGCGTCCGGTTCGCCCTGGTGGTCCGGTCCGACCCGGTGGTCCGGCCCGGGGCCGTCGTCGGTGGGGACGGCGCCGACCTCACCCGTGACCGGGTCCACGACGGAGACGATCGCGGGGGTGCTGCCCGGAGCCGCGGAGGACTCCCCCGCGTGGCGCGGGACGCGGACCCAGTTGCTGATGCCCCACGCGAGGTCGTGCCCGAGCGCCTCGGCGTCGATCTCGACGGACGTCCCGCCCCGGCCGTCGCGCTCCCACGTGCGGATGCGGATGCGGCCGGTGACGACGATGCGGTCCCCCTTCTTCAGGGAGCGGTGCACGTTGGCCGCGAGCGAACGGAAGGCGGTGACGGTGTACCAGTTCGTGGCGCCGTTGCTCCAGGTGGAGGTCGTCCGGTCCCAGCGTCGGGAGGGCGAGGCGAGGCGCATGCTCGTGATGGCGATGCCGGTGTCGGTCACGAGGTGACGCGGCTCGGTGGCGATGATCCCGCAGACGGTGATGGTGTCGTTCATGGGTCGATCGTCATCGAGCCCCGGGCCGCGCAAGCGGCCCGGGGCTCGATCTGTGACTGGTCGACTCGGAGAGGTGCGCTGTGGAGGACGAGTCCCCCGCGCCTCCTGGCCGGAACGCGGTCAGTGCGCGCGGAACTCCGGACGGTCCGCCAGCGGGCCGAGGGCCGCGTGCACCGCGCCCTTCGCCGACTCGAGGGACGGGTACGTCCCGCCACCCGCGCTCCGCCCGTAGAGCTCGACGCGGAATCCCCCGTCGGCTCGGTGGATGCTGCCGACCGCTCCCGCTGGTCCGATCGCGACCCAGGTCCCGGTGTTGTTCGTCATCGTTCGACCACCTCCTCGTGGCCCCGACGTCCGGAGTCTCAGGACGCCAGGATGTACTGACTGTAGGCCTTGCGGACCTTGTTCACCTTCGGCAGCGCCACCGCGAGGCAGTAGCCCTGACCGGGGTTCTTCGCGAAGAAGTCCTGGTGGTACTCCTCCGCACGGTAGAAGGTACCGAGCGGCTCGATGGTCGTCACGATGCCGCCGTCCCAGATGTCCGAGGCGCGCGCGATCGCCCGCTCGAATAGCGCCTTCTGCTCGTCGTCCGCCGGGAACATCGCCGAGCGGTACTGCGTACCGACATCGGCGCCCTGCCGGTTCAGCTGACGCGGGTCGTGGAGCGTGAAGAACACGTCGAGGATGACGTCGGCCGGGATGACCGCCTCGTCGAACGTGACCGCGACGGCCTCGGCGTGACCGGTCGTGCCGGTGCAGACCAGCTCGTAGGACGGGTCGGCCACCGCCCCGCCGACGTAGCCCGACACCACGTCCTGCACGCCCTGGAGCGTGCGGTACACGGCGTCGAGACACCAGAAACATCCACCTGCGAGCACGAACGTGGTCATGGCGTCACCGTACCGCGCGCGCCTCTGAGCGACCCGCGACCGGGGCACAGGTCCTCCACGATGCGCACGCTCGCGATGCCCGTGCACAGAACGCCCGACGGTGCCCGGCGTGTCGGTGGTCGGCCGTACCGTCGGACACACACCGACGAGCAGGAGGCACGACGATGCAGGCGACGAACGAACCCGTCCTCAGGATCCGCACCGCACCCGTTGCCCGCTCGCGCGGCGACCTCCGGATCCTCGACGTCCGCGACGACCTCAGCCGCGTGACCCGGGCGAACGGGGAGATCGTCGGGTACGTGGACCGCGTGGACGTCGCCGGGGGCACGGCCTACCGCGCGCGGCGGTACGTGTCGACCGAACGGCGCTTCGTCGAGCTCCCGAACGTGTGGTCGGCCGACGACGCGGTCGACTGCCTGCGCTGGGGATGAGTCCGAGCCGGCGGATCGGCCAGCGCGCGGGGAACACCCGGTCCGCGGAACGCCGCCCGACCTCCCCGACACCTGACCGTTCCGTGAGTAGGGTGCGCGCATGAACTGGTGGAACGACCTGAGCGACTGGATCTCGTCCGACGACGGCTGGCGCGTGATCTCCGGCGCGCTCATCCCGTTCGTCGCGATCGTCGTGGCGGGCATCGTCGCGGCGCTCATCGGACGCGGGGCGACCAAGCGGGTCGTGACGATGCAGGAACGCGAAGCCCGGAACGCGGCCGTCGCGGGCATCGTCTCGGCTGCACGCAAGGCGGCGACCTGGGGTTCCCTCGGGCACGACGAGCGCGCCTACGCGGACCACCTCGCCGAGGACGCCGACATCCGACTGCGGCTGCTGCCCGTCGCGGGTGCGCCCCTCGCGGCGAACTGGACCCAGCACGAGATCGCCGACATCAAGAAGAACTCCTCGACGTTCAGCTTCCAGGCCGAACAGTCCCTCGCCGAGTTCCGTGACCGCATCCTCGAGTGGCAGGCGCGTCCGAACCGTGCGCGCAAGCTGTTCAAGAGCGACCTCGAGCGCTGGAAGTTCGACTCGCCCGATCCCGACGCCGAACTCATCACCAGGCAACAGGACTGGAACGCCGACCAGGCGAGCGCCTCGCGCACCGCCGACTCCGGCTCGACCGCGGCGGCTCCGGCCGAGCGTCCGACACCGACGACGACCTCGCTCCGTCCCGCGCCGAGTGCCGCTGCCGGTGCCGGTGCCGGGAGCACGTCTGCGCCGTCGGCGGGTGCCGGGTTCTCGGTGACCCGCGGCGGTTCCGCGCCGGTCGACCCGAACGCGACCACCCCCATCTCGGACACCTCGAGTAACCGGACGACCCCGATCTCGGACGCGACCACCACGCGGGCGTACGGCGACGGCGCGACCCGCGCGTACGGCGACGGCGCGACCCGGGCGTACGGCGACGGGGCGCCCCGAGCGTACGGCGACGGCGCGACCCGAGCGTACGGGGACGACGCCACGCGGCCTGCCGGGGCCGGGCCCGCTGCCGGCGCCCCGACGCGGGCGCCGCTCGGATCCCCCGCCTCCCCCGTCTCCGGCCGGAACCCGAGCTCCGTCGGCGCTCCGGACGCCGACAACGCGGACGCGGTGGACGACGTCCGCCCCTCCGGTGCACGCGGGACCTCGACGGACGGGTCCGCAGCGGGCAGCGCCGCTCCCGTCGCGGGTCCGACGGCCCGTGGGAACGACACGCGGTCGGACGACGCGCGGTCGAACGGGGCGCGGTCGAACGACGTCGGCGAGTCCGGCGACCAGGAGCCTGCCGCCCGCGGCGCCGGCGCTCCCGTCCCGCCGCCGGTCGCGCAGCCGACCTCGGCGGACGCGCACGTCAACCGCACCACGGGTGGCGACGCCCGCGCGGCCGACGGCCCGACCGCAGCGCAGACCCGGTCGATCCCGACCCGCATCGCCGGTGGCCCCGCCGAACCCGCGGACGCCGACGAGACCTCCGAGGCGCCCTACACCCAGCCGATCAGCGCGAGCGAGCTCCGTCGCCGCGCTGCCGACGACGACGAGTAGGCGGTCCTCGAACCGCACGAAGGCCGCCGTCCCGATGGACGGCGGCCTTCGTCGTGGGTGCCCCCGGCAGGAATCGAACCCGCGGCACGGTGGGTAGAAACCACCTGCTCTATCCACTGAGCTACGGAGGCGGACGGCCCCGATTCTATCCGCGACCCTCGCCGAGGTGCTGCACGAACCGGTCGACCTCCCGCTGCGACCGCAGGTGGACGATGCGCAGGTGCGGCGCGGTCTCGACGAGCGCCGGCACTCGGCGGCGCGAGTCGTTGCGGGTACTGATGCCCCACCGCACGATGTGCCCGCGGTCGGTGAAGAACGTCCACAGCGACGGTTCGGTGTTGCCGTTCCACATCTCGATGCGTCGGAACCGACGGTGGAGCGTCCGACGCAGGAGCCGCCAGAGTGCCTGGGCCGTCGGCAGGTCGATCCACACGAGCGTGTCCGCACGCTCGGCCAGCATCGCCCGGACGGACGTGTACTGCCACTCCGTCACCCATGCGGGTTCGCTCGTGTACCGCTCGACGTCGGCGACGAAGGTGTCCCGCGGGACCCAGCCGGGCCCGTGGTAGAGCGAGTCGATCTCGGTGTGCGGGAGGCCGAGGACCCGGCCGATCCGCCCCGCCGTGGTGGTCTTCCCGACACTCGTGGTGCCGGCGACGAGGACACGACGGGGCGCGGGGTCGAGGTGGTCGTCCGCTCCGAGCACCCCTCGACCCTAGCCCGCCGTGAGGTCGTAGACCGTGACCCCGCCGATGGTCGACGCGGTGAAGTTCGACTCCACCCACGCCGAGATCTTCGACGCCGCATCGCTGCCGCCGTTCGACTGCCCGACGCTGCCAGCGATGAAGTAGTGGATCTTCCCCGCAGCCACGTCCGCCTCGAACTCGGCGAGGGTCGGTGACGGGTCCGAGCCGTTGAAGCCGCCGATCGGCATCACCGAGGCGCCGGTCGCGAGCTGGTAGGTCGCGGCGCTGTTCGACCCGATGGTCGCAGCCACCCAGGTGTAGTCGTCGGCGTCCTCCAGGAGCGCCTTCCGCAGCGTCGAGGAGATCTCGGTCGATCCGCCGAGCAGCCCACCGGCACCGCCGAACCCGCCACCACCCGCACGACCCGCACCCGTGCCCGTCCCGGTGCCGCCACCCGGCGCGGTGCCGGTCCCGGTGCCGCCACCCGTCCCGGTGCCGGTCCCGCCGGGCGCACCCGCCCCTCCGGGTCCACCGGTGCCGCCAGCGCCACCCGCGCCTCCCGGAACACCACCGTTGGTCCCGGTCGCACCACCGGCGGTCCCGCCACCGGCGGTCCCGCCACCACCGAACCCACCGCGTCCGCCACCGAACCCGCCGCGTCCGCCGCCGCCGAAGCCGGCGCCCGCGACCGTCGGCCCGGCCGACGGCAGCGAACCGGTGTGCGCGGTCGTCACCGTGTCGATCGAGTACGCCGTCGGTCCGAGGAGCGCCGTGACGACCGCGCCGACCACCACGATGCTGCCGACCGGTCGTGACCACCTGGCGGACAGCCCACGATCGGCGGGGGCGGGGGTGACGTCGGACCCGGGCTCGCCGATCACCCGCGGCACACGCTCCCACCCGTCGACAGCAGCCGAGGCCCCGGCACCAGCCACGGCCGGCCCCGCCGCCGCGCCCGCGCCTGCCGCCGGCCCCGCACCGGCCGCCAGCCCCACACCGGAAGCCGCCGCACCCGCACCCGCCGCCGCACCCGCCGCCGGCCCCGCACCCGCCGCGGCAGCACCGGCCGCGGCAGGACCCGCACCGGCCGCCACCAGCTCCGCACCGGCCGCCTTCCGCACCGCGCCGGGAGCCCAGGCAGCGGACCCCGACCGCACCGGCACGAGCAACGCCACCGCCGTCACCACCCCGGCCACGAGCACCACCCACCGGGAT
>NZ_BACZ01000511.1 GCF_000333375.1 Curtobacterium sp. B18 | reverse complement strand
ACGACAGCATATGCGACGAACGGGTCGTGGTCCGCGACTGTACCCGGGCCGACCTCGACGTCGTGCACGCCCTGCACGTCGACGCCGTGCTGCACTCCACCGCCATCTGCNAGGAGGAACCGCACCCGCGATCTTACTTCGACGGCTGGCTCGCCGAGCGCCGTGGTGCCGGGCTCCCCGTGCTCGTCGCCGAGGTGGACGGTGTCGTCGCCGGCTACGCGAGCTATAGCGGGTTCCGGCCGCACGCGGGCTACCGGCACACGGTCGAGCACAGCGTCTACGTGGTCGAGGCGTTCCGCGGGCGGGGTGTCGCGACCGTGCTCATGGGCGCTCTGGTGGACCGTGCACGAGCCGACGGCCACCACGTCATGATGGCGGGCATCTGCTCGTCGAACACGGGGTCGATCGCGTTGCACGAACGGCTGGGGTTCGAGACCGTCGGCGTACTGCCCGAGGTCGGACGCAAGTTCGACCACTGGCTGGACCTGACGCTCATGCGCCTGCCCCTCGCCTGACGCGACGGACGAGACGGTGGCGAGCCGCGCCTCCCGTCAGTCGGTGGTGTCGAAGATCGGGCCGACCGTGCGCGAGCGCTTGAGCTCGAAGAAGCCGGGGTACTTGGCCACGGCGACGACGCCGTCCCACAGGTCGAGCGCCTCCTGGCCCGTGGGTGCCGGGGAGATGACCGGTCCGAAGAACGCGGTGCCGGCGACCGCGATGACGGGCGTGCCGACGTCCTGTCCGACCCGGTCGATGCCGTCCTGGTGGCTGGCCCGCACGGCGGCGTCGACCTCGTCGGTCCACGCGTACTCGAGCAGGTCGGCGTCGAGACCGAGCTCGGCGAGCACGGCAGGGACGACCTGCGCCGGGTCGGACTCCTGCCGGTGGTGGATGTGCTCGCCGAGGGCGTCGTAGAGCGGCTTGACGATGTCCTGGCCGAGCCGGAGCTTCGCCGCCGTGACGATGCGCGGGTACACCTGGCCCGCGTGCAGGCGCTCCTTGTAGCTCTCCGGCACGTCCTGGTCCTCGTTGAGGACGAACAGGCTCATCACCTTCCACGTCACGTCGAGGTCGCGGTGCCGGGCGACCTCGCCCACCCAGCGGCTCGTCATCCAGGCCCAGGGGCAGTTCGGGTCGAACCAGAACTCCACAGCGGTGCGGTCGGCGGTCGTCTTGTCCACAGTCGTGTCGGTCACGGATGCGAGCGTACGCGCGCTCGCTAGGCTGGAGGCGACCGTCCCGCCGGTGCACGACGCCGTGCCGGGACTCCCCTCCACACGGACAAGGACCGTCCGTGTGCAACCGCGAAGATGGAGCGTCCGTGCCCGGAGAGAACCTCACCCGAATCGAAGCCCAGGAACGTGCCGCGATCGTCGACGTGCAGACGTACGACGTCGAGCTCGACCTGACCCGCGGCGCCGAGACCTTCGGCAGCACCACCCGCGTGCGCTTCACCGCGACCGCCGGTGCGTCCACGTTCATCGACGCGATCACGAAGACCGTGCACTCCGTCACCCTGAACGGCACCGCGCTCGACGTCGCCGCGGTGAACGACGGCGTCCGCATCCAGCTCGACGACCTGCAGGAGCAGAACGAGCTCGTGGTCGTCAGCGACGCGCTGTACACGAACACGGGCGAGGGTCTGCACCGTTTCGTCGACCCCGTCGACGACGAGGTCTACCTGTACTCCCAGTTCGAGGTGCCGGACTCGCGGCGCATGTTCGCCGTGTTCGAGCAGCCCGACCTCAAGGCCGAGTTCACCTTCACCGTGACGGCGCCGTCCCGGTGGCAGGTCGTGTCGAACTCCCCCACGCCCGAGCCACACGTCGACGGTGACATCGCCACGTGGGCCTTCCCGCCCACCGCGACCATCTCGAGCTACATCACGGCGCTCATCGCCGGCCCGTACGAGGTCGTCCGCGACGAGCTGACGAGCAGCGACGGCCGCACCATCCCGCTCGGCGTCTTCGCGCGGAAGTCGCTCGCCGAGTACCTCGACCCCGAGTACGTCTTCGAGACCACGAAGAAGGGCTTCGCCTACTACGAGGAGAAGTTCGACGTCCCGTACCCGTTCGAGAAGTACGACCAGCTCTTCGTGCCGGAGTTCAACGCCGGCGCGATGGAGAACGCGGGCGCGGTCACGTTCACCGAGACCTACGTCTTCCGCTCGAAGGTGACCGACGCCATCAAGGAGCGCCGGGTCGTCACGATCCTGCACGAGCTCGCGCACATGTGGTTCGGCGACCTGGTCACCATGAAGTGGTGGAACGACCTCTGGCTGAACGAGTCGTTCGCCGAGTGGGCCTCCACGATCGCCACGGCCGAGGCCACCGAGTGGACCGAGGCGTGGACGACGTTCCAGGCGATGGAGAAGTCCTGGGCCTACCGCCAGGACCAGCTCCCCTCGACGCACCCGATCGTCGCGACGATCAACGACCTCGAGGACGTCCAGGTCAACTTCGACGGCATCACGTACGCCAAGGGCGGCTCCGTCCTGAAGCAGCTCGTGGCGTGGGTCGGCATCGACGCGTTCTTCGCGGGCGTCTCGGCGTACTTCAAGAAGCACCACCACGGCAACACCGAGCTGCGCGACCTGCTCGTCGAGCTCGAGGCCACCAGCGGCCGCGAGCTGTCCGAGTGGTCGAAGCTGTGGCTCGAGACCGCCGGCGTGAACACGCTCCGCCCCGAGATCGAGGTCGACGAGTCCGGCGCGATCACGTCGTTCGCCGTCCTGCAGGAAGCGCCGGCCGACCACCCGACGCTCCGCCCGCACCGCCTCGCCATCGGCGTGTACGCCTTCACCGAGCACACCGACGCCCCGTTCGGCGCCGACACGGCGTCCTCCGGCGGCAAGCTCGAGCGCACGCACCGCGTCGAGATCGACGTCGACGGCGCCCGCACCGAGGTGCCCGAGCTCGTCGGCGTGCAGCGCGGCGACCTCGTCCTGCTCAACGACGACGACCTCGCCTACGCGAAGATCCGCCTCGACGAGCACTCGCGCCGGACCGCCATCGAGCACCTCGCCTCGATCGCGAACCCGCTCGCCCGCTCCATCGTCTGGGGTGCGATGTGGGACGCGACGCGCGACGCCGAGTCCCCCGCGAGCGACTACGTCCGCCTGGTCCTCGGCAACATCGCCACCGAGACCGAGTCGACGACCATCCGCACGACGCTGTCGCAGCTCCTCCTGTCGACGCGCAACTACGTCGCGCCGGCGAAGGTGGACGCCACGGTCCGCACCGTGGGCGACACGCTCTGGAACCTCGCCTCGAGCGCCGAGGCCGGTTCGGACGCGCAGTTCCAGTTCGTGAAGTTCTTCGCGCAGATCGCGTCGACGCCCGAGCACGTGGCGACGCTCGCCGGGCTGCGCGACGGCTCGGTCACGCTGAGCGGTCTCGAGATCGACACCGACCTGCGCTGGGAGCTGCTCGAGGGCCTCGTGCTCGCCGGTGCCGCCTCCGGTGCCGAGATCGACGCCGAGCTCGCGGCCGACAAGACCGCGTCGGGCGAACAGGCCGCCGCGCGTGCCCGTGCGACCATCCCGACGGCCGAGGGCAAGCTCGCGGCGTTCTCGTCGCTCGTGGACTCGGCCGAGCTGCCGAACGCGATCGTGCGCCAGACCACGGTCGGGTTCCAGCACGTGAACAGCCCGGTCGTGCTCGAGGGGCTCGTCCCGAAGTACTTCGACGTGCTCACGCGCATCTGGACCGAGCGCAGCTACCACATGGCCGACACCATCGTCTCGGGGCTCTACCCGGCGCCGCTCGCGTCGGCCGAGCTCCGGGACGCGGCGGTCGCGTGGCTCGAGGCGCACCCCGAGACGCCGGCGCTCCGTCGCATCGTGTCCGAGAGCGTCGCCGGGACCGAGCGCGCCCTGCGGGTCCAGGCAGCGGACGCCTGAGCAGCGGATGAGGATCGGCGGGGTCCTGGCGTTCCCCAGGGGATGCCAGGGCCCCGCCCTCTAGCATCGACCGGATCATGACCTTGGTTGCAGTTCCCTCCCCGACCCCGTCCGGCGCGGCAGAGGCCGTCTCGCAGTCGTTCGGCGAGTTCGTCGACACGTGGCACATCCCGATCACGATCGTCATCACGATCCTCGCCGCTCTCGTCCTGCGGCTGATCCTCCGGCACTCCATCAAGGGGATCGTCGACCGTGTCGTGACCGGTGTGAAGAAGCGCCAGGGCGCGACGGACACCCAGGCACTCATCGCCTCACCGATCCAGACCGCCCGGGTCGTCCAGCGCACGCGCACGCTCGGCAGCGTGCTCGAGAACCTCGCGACGGTGATCGTCGTCGTGCTCGCGCTCGTGGTGATCATCCCGCTGGTCATCCCGAACGCCGCGGTCGGCATCGTCGGTGGCGCCTCGCTCGTCGCGGCCGGGCTCGCGGTCGGCGCGCAGAGCATCGTGCGCGACCTGCTCTCCGGCATCTTCATGATCCTCGAGGACCAGGCGGGCGTTGGCGACGTCGTCGACACGGGCCAGGCGACCGGCGTCGTCGAGAACGTCGGGCTGCGGGTCATGCAGATCCGTGACGTGAACGGGATCCTCTGGTTCGTGCCGAACGGGCAGATCCTGCGCGTCGGGAACCTCTCGCAGGGCTGGTCGCGGGTGCTCGTCGACATCACCGTCCCGTACGACACCGACATCGACGCCGTGCAGGACGCCCTCCTCAAGGCGGCGGTCACGATGTCGCAGGAGCCCCGGTGGCGCCAGCGCATCGTCGAGAAGCCGGAGATCTGGGGCATGCAGTCGATCACCGACGCCGGCATGGTGTTCCGCCTCGTCGTGAAGACCCGGGCGTCCGAGCTCGACGTCGTCGGCCGCGAGCTCCGGGTCCGCCTGAAGCACGCCGTCGACGAGCTCGGCGTGACCCTGCCCGCCATGGCGATGATCATGCCCGCCGGGTGGGAGAACGCCACCTCGATCAACGGCCTCCGCACCGTACGCACCCAGCCCACACCGGCACCGACGAAGCCGCGGCGCAGCCGGAACCTCCTCGGTCAGCCGATCCGGACCGACGACCCCGACTCCGGGAAGGACCCCCGATGACCGACCCCACCCCGCCCGCCCAGCCGATCACGCTGCGGGTCGGCCAGCACGGCGCCTCGGCCACGGGTTCGCTCTACGAGCGCATCGGCGGCGCACCCGCCTTCGACCGCCTCGTCCGCCGCTTCTACGAGGGCGTGCAACAGGACGACGTCATCTGGCCGATGTACCCGGCCGACGACCTCGAGGGCGCGATCTGGCGCCTCTCGACGTTCCTGCAGCAGTACTGGGGCGGCCCCGGCACGTACAGCGCCGAACGCGGTCACCCCCGGCTGCGGATGCGCCACCAGCCGTTCCGGATCACGCCGGAGGCGCGTGAGCGATGGCTCCACCACATGCGCGACGCGGTCGAGTCGCTCGGCCTCGCACCCCTCGACGAGGCCGAGCTGTGGGCGTACCTCGACCGCGCGGCGCACGCGATGACGAACACCTTCGACTGACGTCAGCGGACGCCCGAGCCGTCGGCGAGGTCCTGCACGAGGGTGGGCCGGGTCGGGTTCCACCCGAACACGGTGCGCGCGTGTGCGCCGGAGGCCTCCTGGTGGAGCAGCAGCGCATCGGCGAAGTCGGCGCCGAGGCGCTCGCGGCTGGCGTCGACGCTCTCGGCGACGACCGGCGAGCCGTGTGCGCCCGCCTCCGCGATCTCGCGGACCGTCGGGTTGTCGCCGGTGGCCGCGACGACGTAGCCGTCCTGCTCGCCGCGGTGGAGCGCGAGGACGTAGAGCTCGCCGAGGTCGTCGACGTGCACCGTCGTCCACCGCTGGGAACCGTCGCCGACGAGCCGGACCTCGTGATCGCCGTCGCCGACGAACATCGCGGGGATGCCGGCTCCGCGACCGTACACGATGCCAGGGGCGATGATCGTCGTGCGGACCGCACTGGCCCGCACCGTGGCCTCGTTCGGCACCCGCCACGCGGTGAGCGCGGGCGGCGACACCGGTGACTGCTCGGAGATGTCGGTGGAGTTCCCGAACGTGAAGATCCCGCCGGTGTGCACGAACGGCTTCGGAGTGCCGTCGAGCGCTGCGAGCACCGTCCGGATGAAGTCCGGGTCGATGCGCTCGGCCGAGGCGGTGTGCACCACGGCGTCTGCCTCGTGGGCGAGGCTCCGGACGACGTCGGTGTCGGTGACGTCACCGACGAGGGCATTGCCGCCGGCGTCGCGGACGGCCTGCGCCTTCTCGTCGGTGCGGACGAGGGCGGTGACCTCGTGCCCGTGGGCGACGAGTGCGCGGAGGACCGAGGAACCGATGTAGCCGGACGCGCCGGTGAGGAAGACGTGCATGGCGCCAGCCAACCACCCGCCGTCGGGAGCGGGCTGCCTACGAGGTGAGGGTCCAGGCGCGACGCTTGACGAGCACGTGCCCGCGCGACGTGGTCAGGCGGCTCCAGGGTCCGGTCTCGAACAGCCGGACGGGGTCGTGCCCGAGGAACCCGAGGCTCTCCCCCGCGAAGCGGGCACCGGCCGGGACGTGCTCGATGCCCGCGACCGGGACGCCCCCACACCTCGGAGCGGACCTTGCGCACGATCGCGTCGCCCGCGTTCGTCGGGACGGCGTCGGCGACTTCGGCGATGCCGTCCCGGGCGGCACGGCGCAGGAGCTCCGGCGAGACGTCGGGCAGCGGGACCCACCCGCCCCGGGGCGGGGGAGATCGCCGCCCAGGTGACCGTGTGGACCTCGAGCGGCAGCTCCACCTCGATCGGGGTCGCCCGCGTGGGGTCGGCGCCGTCGGCGTGTTCGGCGTCCTGCGCGTCGGCGAGCAGCCGCAGACGTTCCTGCAGCGAGGCGAGCGGGACGACCGCGTCGATCGTCGCCGGCTGCGCGAGCGAGAACGTCCGGAGCCCGAGCACGGTCGGCAGCTCGTCGAGCAGGCCGAGCGGGTAGAGGATCGCGGTGTAGACCGCGAGGACGCCGGAGTCCGCGATGAGGCGGACCGAGCCGTCCTCGATGCGGGCGGCCCGTCCGAGGTAGGTGCGCAGGTCCCCGAGGGAGGCTGCGTCGGGAAGCGTGAACGAGGTGCCCATGTCACCCCGAAGCCTACCGGCAGGACCCGGCGGCGCGGCGTTCGTAGACTGCACGGTGTGAACGGCGAACCGGACTTCCTGCGGACCCTCCGACTCGAGGACACGGGCGCGAGCACGGGCGAGACGATCCTCACCGGTGCGAGCCACTGGTCCCCCGGGGGTCGGGTCTTCGGTGGGCAGGTGCTCGCGCAGTGCATCGTCGCCGCGCAGGCCACCATCGAGGACCGCGACATCCACTCGATGCACGGCTACTTCCTGCGCCCCGGCGACATCGACGTGCCGATCACCTTCGGCGTCGAGCGCATCCACGACGGCCGGTCGTTCGCTGCGCGCCGGGTGCAGGCGTACCAGCGCGGCGTGCCGATCTTCTCGATGATCGCGTCGTTCCAACGCCCGGACGTCGGCGTGGAGCACCAGGACCCGTTCCCCGTCGACGTGCCGGAGCCCGACTCGCTGCCCTCGGCCGCCTCGATCCTGTCCGCCATCGACCACCCGGTCGCACGGGCCTGGGCGGAACGCTCGATCGACCTGCGGCACGTCGAGGGTCCGGTGTTCGTCGACGTGCAGGGCGAGCACGTCGCGCACCAGGCGGTGTGGTTCCGGGTGGAGGGCGACCTCCCCGCCGACCCCGCGCTCCACCGTGCCGTCCTCGCCTACGCGAGCGACCTGTCCATCCTCGAGCCGATCATGCGCCGCCACGGGGTCGCCTGGGGAACGCCGGGCGTGAAGAGCGCGAGCCTCGACCACGCGATGTGGTGGCACCGCGACGCCCGTGTCGACGAGTGGGTGCTCTACACGCAGGAGTCCCCGAGCGCACAGGGCGGTCGGGGACTCGCGTTCGGCCGGATGTTCTCGCCGGACGGACGGCTCCTCGCATCGGTCGCGCAGGAGGGGATGATGCGCGTCCCCCGCTGATGCACACATCGGTGCGTGATCCGTCCCACAGCGGCGCTCGAGCCGTCCTCAGCGGCGCTCGATCCGTCGTTGGGGGCCGGATCCGGTCCGTGCTACGGGCGGGAGAACGCCACCGGGGCTTCGACGTAGTCGGCGCACGCCGCTCGCTCGGCCTCGGTCAACCGGCGCGGACGGTTGCTGACCGCGTCGACCATCACGAGCGCCGTGGTCGCCCGGGTGTACAGCACCGCGGGCTCCTGTCCGACCGGTGACCAGACCTCGTAGGACACGTCGATGCTCGCCCCGCCGAGCCGCCCGATCCACATCTGGATGTCGAGCGGCTGCCGCAGGTACGGGATCGACGCGAGGTACTCGAGGCGCTGTGCCGCGATGACGGTCATCGTGCCGGACCCGGGACGGCCGTCGATGATCGGCTCGGGGACGGACCCGTCCGGCGCACGTTCCTCGGGGTCGGGACCCCAGAACCCCACGATGCGCGCCTCTTCCAGGAGACGCAGCATCGCGGAGTTGTTGACGTGCCCGTACGCGTCGATGTCGCTCCACCGCATGCGGACCGGAGCGTGCAACCGCGCCACGGTCAGTCGCGGGTGAGCTTGCGGTACGTCGCCCGGCCGGGCTTCGCCGCATCGGCGCCGAGACGCTCGATCTTGTTCTCCTCGTACGCCTCGAAGTTGCCCTCGAACCAGTACCAGTTGGGGGTGCCGTCCTCGTTCAGGCCCTCCCACGCGAGGATGTGCGTCGCGATCCGGTCGAGGAACCACCGGTCGTGGGTGATGACCACGGCACAACCGGGGTACTCGAGCAGGGCGTTCTCGAGGCTGCCGAGGGTCTCGACGTCCAGGTCGTTCGTCGGCTCGTCCAGGAGCAGCAGGTTGCCGCCCTGCTTGAGCGTCAGCGCCAGGTTCAGACGGTTGCGCTCACCACCGGACAGGATGCCGGCACGCTTCTGCTGGTCCGGCCCCTTGAAGCCGAACTGCGAGACGTAGGCCCGCGACGGGATCTCGGTCTTGCCCACCTGGATGTAGTCGAGTCCGTCGGACACGACCTCCCACAGGTTCTTGTTCGGGTCGATGCCGCCACGGCTCTGGTCGACGTACGAGATGTCGACCGTCTCACCGATCTTCAGCGTGCCGCCGTCGAGCGGCTCGAGGCCGACGATCGTCTTGAAGAGCGTGGTCTTGCCGACGCCGTTCGGGCCGATCACGCCGACGATGCCGTTGCGGGGCAGCGTGAAGGACAGGTCGTCGATGATGACGCGCTCGCCGAACTGCTTGTGGAGCTTCTCGGCGTCGATGACCTGCGAACCCAGGCGGGGTCCGACGGGGATGACGATCTCCTCGAAGTCGAGCTTGCGCGTGCGCTCGGCCTCGGTGACCATCTCCTCGTAGCGGGCGAGACGCGCCTTCGACTTCGCCTGGCGTCCCTTCGTGTTGCTGCGGACCCAGTCGAGCTCCGACGACAGCCGCTTCGCGAGCTTGGCGTCCTTCTTGCCCTGGACCTCGAGGCGAGCACGCTTCTTCTCGAGGTAGGTCGAGTAGTTGCCCTCGTACGGGTACAGACGACCGCGGTCGACCTCGGCGATCCACTGCGCGACGTGGTCGAGGAAGTACCGGTCGTGGGTCACGGCCAGGACGGCACCGTGGTACTGCTGCAGGTGCTGCTCGAGCCAGAGCACGGACTCGGCGTCGAGGTGGTTGGTGGGCTCGTCGAGGAGGAGCAGGTCGGGCTTCTGGAGCAGGAGCTTGCAGAGCGCCACACGACGCTTCTCACCACCGGAGAGGTGCGTGACCAGTTCGTCCCCCGGGGGGCACTGGAGCGCGGCCATCGCCTGCTCGAGCTGCGAGTCGAGGTCCCACGCGTCCGCCGCGTCGATCTCCTCCTGCAGCGTGCCCATCTCGGCGAGCAGTGCGTCGAAGTCGGCGTCCGGCTCGGCCATCAGCGC
>NZ_BACZ01000512.1 GCF_000333375.1 Curtobacterium sp. B18 | reverse complement strand
GTCGATCCAGAAGTGGGCGATGACCGAACCGCGGGCCCACAGCGGGAACAGCACGACCGAGGCGGCCATCGACAGGAGCCCGAGGAACCCGAAGCCGACGACGGAGGCCGTTTCCCACCCGAAGTACTGCGCGCTCACGCCGTTCACGAACGCGAATCCGGCGAGGCCGATCGGCCACACGAAGCCGGCGAGCAGCAGCGCCCCCGCGCCCACGGTGCAGAGCGCCGCGATCGGGTACACGACCGCCGCGTGCAGCAGGTACAGCCAGTAGTGCGGGTTGGCGACGGCCGAACCCGTGCGGGTCCACCAGTTCTGCTGCCACCTCGGCGTCCAGTCGACCGGCCGGATCGGACGGCTGTCGGCCCATCCGATGCGGAGCTTCTCGAACTGGCCGAGCCACCGCGCCACGAACAGCGCGATGAAGAACATCAGCAGGACGAACGGGTTGAAGAGGTCACGGAAGCCGCCGCCGAAGATCGCCGCCGGGAACGCGGCGTAGAGCGTGCAGAGCAGCACCGCCGTGAGCGCCATGTACCCGAAGTCGCGCGGCAACCGCTTCCAGGCCTCGCGGTAGAACGCGCCGGCTGTCATGCCCGTGCCCGATCCCGATCCCGATCCGCCGGACGTCGTCACGGGCGGCGGCGGGATCGCGGCGCCCTGCCCGCTCGGCGGCGGCGTCGACGACCAGCTCGGCGGCGTGGGGTTCGGCTGGGCGGGCATCGGTTCGGTGGCTCCCGGCGGGACGGAGTCGTGCAGTGGGACGGTCTCGGCCTGGTCGAGGCGGGCGGTGTCGGTCATGACACCCAGCCTCGCGATCACCGGGCCGATCCCCCATCCTGCCCCCTCCCGGACCCGGGGTGGGGTTATCCCCCGCCCGGGAGTACCGTGACGGCCATGGGGAACGACAACGGGGTACGGATCGTCTCGGCGACCGCGGTGGTCGGGGCACTCGTGTACGGGGTGCTCGGGCTCGGTGACACGGCGGTGCTGCAGGTGCCGTGGTGGCCGGTGGTGCGGCTCGGCGCGTCGGTGGTCGCCGGCGTGTGCGGGGTCGTCGTGCTCGTGGCCGCGCTCCGCGCACGGGACCGGCGGGCCGGGGCCTTCGGCGTCGCCGTGCTCGCGTTCGCCCTGGCCTGGTTCGTCCCCGGCGCGCTGGCCACCGCCCTGTACTGGGTCCCGCCGGCGGCGCTCGTCGCGTTCGGCGTGCTGACCGTCCGCGGCCTGCGCGGGCCGCAGCGCGCGTTCGGCTGGATCGTGACGATCGCGGCGGCGCTGTGGTTCGTCGCGTCCCTCCTGACGCAGACGGTGCCACCGCCGTCGACCGCGCAGGAGGTGCTCGTCGTGGTGTACGCGATCCCGGGCCTGCTGCAGGCGGTTGCGTTCCTCGCTGCGGCCGTCCTCGTCGCGGTGCCCCTCCTCCGTGTCGTCGGCCGGGGTGCCGGTGCGCTCTGGTCCTCCGCCGAGGTCCGCTGACCCGCACGCTCCACAGATCCTCCGCGGGCCCGGTGCCGCGGGGGTGCCCCGTGGCACGGTCGCTGCGTGACCGATGCACTCCGAGCACTCGTCGACGCCGTCGGCCTCGACGTCCGGTACGGCGACGAGGTCCTCGCCGACGACGACCGGTGGACGCTGGACCTGGGGGCGACCGACAGCCACGTCTGGGTCGCCTCGTCCGCCCGCACCGAGGTGTGGATCCGCCGTGACGACGACGTCGGCGTGGTGGTTCCGGGGACCGCGGCGCTCGTCGCACCCGGGGCGACGGTGACGATCGGCGCCGGTCCCGACCGCTCCGCACCGCCCTCGGCCTGCGACGACTGGCCCGCTCCGACCGGTGTGCACTGGGGCACCGCGACGTTCGGTCCGTTCGTGGACGAGGCGCTCGGGCTGGCGCCGTCCCTCCGCACCGAGCCGCTCGGTGCTCCGTGCACGGACGTCGTCCTCGCACTGGCGCACCTCCGGTCGCTGGTGGCCGGCAGGTGGCACGCGGCGCACCGTGATGCGCTCGCCCGGGTCGTCGTGATGAGCGTGGTCGAGGACAACCCGCCCGCGTTCCTCCGCGACGCCAGCCTCACCCGCTGCATCGACCGACTCCTCGACAGCGCCGGCCCCGTGCCGATCGACGACCTGCGACGCGGCACCGGTCTGTCCGCGAGCACCGTGCTGCGCCGGTTCCGCGCGACCACCGGCTGCTCGCCCGACGAGCTGTGGCGGTGGTTCCGGTCGCTGCCGGTCCGCGCGGCACTCGCCGCCGCCGACGCGGACCCAGCCGTCGTCGCTGCGGACGCCGGGTTCAGCACCACGGGCTCGATGCGACGCTCGCTCCGGCGTGTCCGCGCGCCCGAGGTCCGTGTTCCGCCCGCGCTGTGACCGTCCTGGTTCGCGATCCCCGAGATCCGCGAACCGGAACGGTCACGCGCCGGACAGGAAACCTCGTCGCCCCCGCTCAGGCCCGGAGGGACCCCGCACGGTCGAGCGCCGCCGACGACGCGGACCCGGCCGCCGTCGCCGCGCGCGCCGGGGCAGCACCACGAGTTCGATACGGCGCCCGCTCCGGCGCGTCCGGGCGCCCGACTTCCGTGTTCCGCCCGCGCTGTGACCGTCCTGGTTCGCGATCCCCGAGATCCACGAACCGGAACGGTCACGCGCCGGACAGGAAACCTCGTCGCCCCCGCTCAGCCTCGGAGCGACGCCGCACGCTCGGAGCGACGCGCAGCCTGCTCGACCGGATCGGGCACCGGCGCCGCCTGGATGAGCCGCCGCGTGTACGGGTCCTCCGGAGCGCGGAGGATCGCGTCGCGGCTCCCCTGTTCGGCGACCCGTCCACCGTGGAGGACCACGACCCGGTCGCAGAGCGTGTCCACCACCGCGAGGTCGTGCGTCACGAACAGACACGCGAAGCCGAGGCGTTCCTGGAGCTCGCGGAAGACGTCGAGCACCCTCGCCTGCACGGAGACGTCGAGCGCGCTGGTCGGTTCGTCGGCGATGAGCAGGGCGGGGTCGAGTGCGACCGCGCGGGCGATCGCCACGCGTTGCCGTTGGCCCCCGGACAGCTCGTGCGGGAAGCGCTCGCGGAAGCCGCCGTCGAGACCGACATCGGCGAGCAGGCCCTCCACCCGCTGCTCGACCTCGGCCGCGGACAGGCGCAGGATCTGCCGGAGCGGCTCGGCGACGGTCTGGCCGACCGTGTACCGCGGGTTGAGGGAGCGCAGTGGGTTCTGGAAGACCACGCCGACACGACGACGCATCGCACGCCGGGAGGCGCGGCGTGCGCCCGCCACGTCCGTCCCCTCGACGAGGACGGCACCTCCCGTGATCGGCGCGAGGCCGATCGCGGCGCGTCCGATCGTGGTCTTGCCGCTGCCCGACTCGCCGACCAGCCCGACGATCTCCCCGCGCCCGACCGTGAACGACACGTCGTCGACCGCGCGGAACCGACCGCGGAGCGCACCGCCGTACTCGACCACGAGGTGCCGGACGTCGAGGACCGGTGCGGCGACGTCCGGGGCGGGGTCGACCCGCGCCTCCTGGACCGCGCCGGTGCCCATGCGCGGGACGGCCGCGAGGAGCTCGCGCGTGTAGTCAGCGACCGGTGCGCCGAAGACGGCGCTCGCCGGACCGGTCTCGACGACGCTCCCGCGGCGCATCACGACGACGCGGTCGGCGATGTCCGCGACCACGCCCATGTCGTGCGTGATGAGCAGGATCGCGGTGCCGGTGCGCTCGCGCAGGCGGCGGAGGACGTCGAGGACCTCGGCCTGGACGGTCACGTCCAGTGCGGTCGTCGGCTCGTCGGCGATGAGGAGGTCGGGGTCCGCGGCGAGGGCCATCGCGATCATCACGCGCTGGCACTGGCCGCCGGAGAGCTCGTGCGGGTACTGGCCGAGTCGCCGCTCGGGGTCCGGGACCTCGACGGCGCGCAGCAGGTCGATCGAGCGCGCACGGACGTCGGCGCGGTCGAGGCCGTACTCGGCACGACGGACCGCCTCGGCGAGCTGGAACCCGACGGTGAAGACGGGGTTCAGGGCCGCGGACGGGTCCTGGAAGATCATCGAGACGCGGCGGCCACGGACCTCGCGGAGGGTGCGTTCGTCGGCGTCGAGCACCTCGAGGTCCCCGAGCCGGATGCTGCCTGCGGCACGGGCACCGTCCGGGGCGATGCCCATCGCGGTCATCGCGGTCATGCTCTTGCCGGAGCCCGACTCGCCCACGACGGCGACGACCTCGCCCCGGCCGACCGTGAACGAGGCGTCGTCGACCGCTCGGACGACGACGCCGTCGACGTCGAAGGTCACGCTGAGGTGGTCGACGGTGAGGACGTCGTTCACGGGGTCTCCGATCGGTCCGGGTGGTCGCGGGCGGCCTTGAACGCTTCCCACTCCTCGAGCATCTTGCGGTGGTACCCCTGCAGCCACTGCATGTAGTCGCGCCCGTTCAGCAGGCGCTCGCGGACCTCGGCGTCGACGTCGCCGGGGCCCGTCCGGCCGGCCGCCTCGACGACGGCGAGTCCGCGCCCGATGACGTCGCGCTCGCGGTCGAGGTACTTGCGCTCACTCGCGAGCCACGAGCCCCACACGTCGGCCTCGGCACGGAAGTAGTGGCTGCGTTCGCCGGGCACCGTGTGCCGCTTGACGAACCCGGAGTCGACGAGTCGTCGGGTGGCCATCGAGACGGAACCCGAGCTGGCGCCGAGCGCAGCCTGCAGGTCGGCGGACGACGAGTGCGGCGCGCGCGTCACCATGAGGTAGCCGAGGACCCGCGCATCGGTCAGGGGCATGCCCGCGGCGTCGTTGAGCATGAGGGCGAACTCCTCGACGAAGGCCTGGCGCTCGGGTTCGAGCACGACGTCGTCGACGGTGTCGGACGCGGCTCCTGCGCCGGAGCCGCCCCGGGTCTCGTCGCTCACGGTGCCAGTCCCGCCGCGACCTCGGGCCGTTCGGACGGGATCGCCCACGGCTCCTGGCTCATGCCACCGCCCCCGCGGATCGAGCGCACGGTGCCGTCGGCGTCGCGATCGAAGGTGATGTCCTCGTCGATCGACCCGAAGCGGTTGCCGTGGGTCATCCGGAGCGTGTCCGCGTCGACGACCTCGAGGCGCGTCGGCGTGTCGAGGGGTTCGGGGCTCGAGGGGTCGACCTCGACGAGCCGGTCGCCGATCCGCGCGACGTCCGTGACACCCCACGGGTTCGCGAAGCGTCCGGTGTACGCGGTCGTGTCGACGTCGTCCGGCACCGGCGTGCCGGGGGCATCGGCGTCGGCCGCCGCGTCGAGCATCGCGATGATCGCCGTGGCGATGAGGGTCGCGGGACCGGCGGCGGCGCTCGTCAGCACCGAGACGACGAGACCCGACGCGGGGTCGAACATCGACTGCGTGATCTGCCCGGGGAAGCCACCCGAGTGGCCGCGGATCTCGCGTCCGCCGATCCGGTCGACGATGAACCCGGCGCCGTAGCCGCGCGCGGCGGGGTCGTCGGTCGCGCTCCAGGCCTTCCGCTGCGCGAGGCGCTTCGAGTGGTCGTCGAGCAGCGTGCCCTGGCCGATGACGTGCTGCGAGAAGTACCGCACGAGGTCGGAGGCGGTGCCGTGGAAGCCCGTCGCCGCGGCCATCGCGCGCGTGTCGACGTGGTCGATCCGACGCCGCTGGCGGGCGACGTGGAAGCCGGTGTAGCCGACCACGAAGTCGTCGGCGCGCGTCGGGTCCCAGTCGGGTCCGGTGTTCCGTAGGCCGAGGGGTTCGGTGATCGACTCGCGGACGAAGTCGTTGTACGGCCGTCCGGACACCCGGGCGATGACGAGCCCGAGCAGCGAGTAGCCGAGGTTCGAGTAGTTGAACGACGACCCGGTCGGGACCTTCTGCCCGCGGTCGAGGACGAGGTCGAGGAGTTCCTGCTCGTCGGGGAACGGACGCGCGAGCGACCAGTAGTCGCCGTCGTGCCCGTCGCGGATGACGCCGGCGCCCATCTCCATGAGTTCCCGGATCGTGGCGTCGGCGAGGGGCGACCCGCCCGCGACGAGCGCCGGGACGTGGGTCCCGACGGTGTCGTCGAGCCGGAGTGCGCCGCGCTCGGCGAGCTGCAGGAGCGCGGTCGCGGTGAAGGTCTTCGAGTGCGACGCGATGCGGAAGAGGTCGGTGGTGGTGAGGCGGCGGCCGGCCTCGACGTCCGCGTAGCCCCAGGCCTCGTCGAACAGGACCTCCCCGGCGTACCCGATCGCGACCTGCACCCCGGGGACCCGGAGCTGCCACACCTTGTACGACACCCAGTCGTGGATGTACGGCAGCGTCTTCCGGTAGGCGGCGAGGGTGTCGGTCACGGTGGTCCTTTCGAGAACGGGTGTGGGTCGAGTCTGACGGATCAGCGCCGTCGTGGGTCGAGTGCGGCGCGCAGCGTGTCCCCGAGCGCGATGACGGAGAGCACCGTCACGGCGAGGAACACGGCGGGCGCGATGAGCATGTGCGGTGCCCGGAGGAACTGGCTCGTCGCGGCGGACAGCTGCAGGCCCCAGGAGATCGCCGGGCTCTCCAACCCGATGCCGAGGTAGGTCAGCGACGACTCCGACACGATCACCCCGCCCACCGTGATGGTCGCGAGCACGAGCAGCGGGGAGATCGACGACGGCAGGACGTACCGGGTCGTGATCCGCCACGTCGAGAGCCCCATCGTGCGGGCGGCGAGGACGAACTCGGCGTTCCGGACGCTCCGGACGCTCGACCGCACGAGCCGTGCCATGGTCGGCCAGCCGAACAGGGCCAGGACGAGCGACACCGTGAGCACCGACCGCTCCCCCACGCTGTTCAGGACCACGACGGCTCCGAGCAGGAACGGGAAGCCGAGGAACACGTCGGTGAGCCGCGCCAGCACGGCGTCCACCCACCCGCCGACCATGCCCGCGACGGTCCCGACGACCACCGCGACGACGCCGGCGAGCACCGTCGTGAGGACGGCCACCGCGATCGAGGACCGCGTGCCGTAGACGACGTTGGCGTAGACGTCGCACCCCTGCAGGTCGAACCCGAACGGGTGGCCGCCGGTCGGCGACGCGCCGCTGCGACCGAGGTCGCACGCGCGCGGGTCGCCGTGGCCGAAGAGGCCGGCGAAGGCCCCGGGGAAGACGGCGACGAGCACGACGACGGCGAGCACCCCGGCGGGGAGCCAGAACCCGGGACGGCGGACCGCGGCGCGCAGCGGTCGACGCTTGGTGACGACGGACGGCGGGACGGTGGCGCCGATGGCGGAGGTGGTCATGCGGAGGCTCCTGCCCGGACGCGCGGATCGAGTGCGGCGTGCAGGAGGTCGACGAGCACGCTGGTGACGAGGAACACGAGGATGAGGGCCGTGGAGATGCCGACGACGACCGCTCCCTCGTGCGACCGGATGCCCTGGAACAGCAGGTTGCCGACGCCCGGCAGGTTGAAGATGCCCTCGACGATGACCGTCCCGCCCATCAGGTAGCCGAGGTCGGTGGCGAGGTACGTGGCCGCCGGGATGAGCGAGTTGCGCATGACGTGCACGCCGACGGTCCGCCCCGGGGTGAGCCCCTTGGCGCGGGCGGTCCGCACGAAGTCGGCGTCCAGCGTCTCGATCATCGACGTCCGGGTCAGGCGGGACACCGCGGCGAGCCCGAACAGCGCGATCACGAACGCCGGCAGGACGTAGGCGGTCGGCCACCCGGACGTCGCGCCGGCCACCGGGAACCAGTGCAACCGCACCGAGAACACCAGCTGCAGGGCGACGCCGAGCACGAAGACCGGGACGGCGCCGACGACGATCGTGCCGACCAGGACGGTCTTGTCGAGCACGGTGCCGCGACGGAGGGCCGAGACGACCCCGAGCCCGATGCCGAGGACGATCTCGATCGCCCACGCGGTGAGGGCGAGCGTGATCGTGACCGGCCAGCGCGAGGCCATCTGCGCGCCGACCGACTGGCCGCTGAAGTCCGTGCCGAAGTCGCCGCGGAAGAGGCCGGCGAGGTACTGCAGGTACTGCAGCCAGAGCGGCTGGTCGAGGTGGTACTCCGCGCGGAGCGCCCGCACCACGGCGTCGCTGAGCGGCCGGTCGCCGCCGAGCGCCTTGATCGGGTCGCCGGGCAGCGCGAAGGTCATCGCGTAGATGAGGAACGTCACCCCGAGGAACACGACGACCAGGCCGCCGAGTCGGCGACCGACGGTGATCGCCGGGCGCATCACGCGCCTCCCGTCGTGGTGGTGGCGAGGGACGGACGGGAGGCGCGGGTCGGGTCCGCCACGTGGCTCGCGCAGGCGAGGATCGCCCCGAACTGCACGCCCACCAGCCTGCTGATCGCGATCGGTTCCGAGCCGGTCGCCTCGTCGGCCTGCCAGCTCGCGTAGCGCTCGGCGAGGCGGTCGCGGAGCCGCCGCACCGCCGCGGGTGCGGTCCCGGCGGTCGTCTCGGACTCGAGCGCGCGGAGCAGCATCCCGCCGTAGCGCAGCCGGAAGCAGCGGACGAGGTCCTCGCAGCCGAACCGTTCGGCGACGGTGGCGACGCGGGCGGCGGGCTCGCGGTCGGCCCGGGCACGGTCGGTGTCGACCATCCCGGCGATCATCGGGACGAACGCGCGGGACCCCTCGAGGAAGGGCGTCTCGATGGTGAGCATCGGCGACGCCGCGTCGAGGATCTCCTGGAGCTCCCGCCCCGACGCGTCGAGCTCGTCCGCACAGCGACGGAGGAGCTCGGCGTACGGCTCCGTCGTCGGCGTCTGGTCGTCGGCGTCCGGATGGCTCCAGTAGGGCAGTTCGGCGACGACGCAGAGCGCGCCGTGCCGCATCGCCCACGCGGCGCTCGACGCACCGTGGATGTGCTCGCCCGGGTCGACGCCGAGGCCCTCGAGGTAGTCGTACGCGGCCTCGACGCCGTCCATCGCGAACACCGCCGGCGCGAGTTCGCGGAGGTACGGCGACTCCGGTTCGCCGGTGTCGAGTGGGAGTCCGAGTGCCCGGGGCACGGCGTGCAGGGTGTCGATCACGTCCGGGAGGTCCTCGGACAGGTAGTAGTAGACCCCGCCCATCTCGCCGTTGTGCAGGGAGACGAGGAGCTCTGGCCGGACGTCGTCGATGAGTCGCATGAACGCGAGCGTCTCCGGCAGCACCTGGTCGAAGTACACCGACCCGTGGCTGTTCGGGAACGTCCACTCCACCTGGCTGTCCGGCGCGGGGCGGTAGAAGTGCCGTGCGTACCGGACCCGGTCGAACGGGTCGTCGAACCACGCCTCGTTCAGCCGCATGCCGTCCGGGTCGATCGTCGGCACGATGTGCCAGGTCGTGTCCAGCGCCTCGGCCGTCACCTGGTCGGTGACCATCGTCTCGGCGAGGTGCAGCGCCGTCCACGACCCGATCGGTTCGTTCGGGTGCACGCCGCCGACGACGACGGCGGCGTGCGACCCGGATCCGATGCGGTAGCTGTGGAGCGGCTCACCGAGCCGACTCGTCCCGATCCGGGTGACCGTGACCTGGTCCGGGTGCGCCGCGGCGAGCGCGTCGAACCGGGCGTGCAGGTCGTCGACGAGCGGGAAGCCGTCGTGGTCGGGGACCGAGGTGGCGAGGCGGAGGATGGTGCGCTGGTCCATGCGGTGGTGCCGGTCCCTACTTGACGGTGATCGCGGGGACGACCGGGCTGCCGTCGACGGCGGGCAACGAGGCGATCTTGTCGCTCACGACGTACGAGTACTTGTCGAAGAAGGTGGGGACGACCGGGAAGTCCTCCAGCACCGCCTTCTGCGTCTGGGCGTAGTACTCGTTCGCCTCGGCCTGCGATCCGGCGGAGTCCGCCTTCGCGAGGAGCTGGTCGACCTCGTCCGACTGGTAGTACCCGGTGCACGGGGCGCAGCCGCCGGCCTTCGTGAAGAGGGCGCGGAGCGTGTTCTGCTGGCTGGCGTAGAGCGCGCCCCAGTGCCCGAAGTGCGGTCCCGCGACCTTCTTGTCGGTCAGCTCCGAGTAGTACGACGCCCAGTCGGTGGTGGCCTTCGCGACGGTGTCGACGCCGAGGTTCTGCCGGATCTGGTTCGCGTACGCCTGGTAGAGGGAGTCGAGGCCGTTGCCGCCCGGGTAGACGAGCGTGATGGTGCCGTCGAACCCGCCGGCCTTCGCCAGGAGCGCCTTGGCCTTCGAGGGGGAGAACTCGCACGCTTCGCCGCAGATGCCCTCCTGCGTGCCGGACATGTTCGGCGGGGTGAGCGCGGTGGCCGGTTCGTACAGGCCGCCGTAGATCGCCTTGTTGACCTGCTCGCGGTTGATCGACATCGAGATCGCACGGCGGACGTCCGGGTCCGAGTACCGCTCGTCCCAGAGCGGGAAGCCGAGGTAGTCGATGCCCGGTGCGTCGAAGGAGTGCAGCCGGTCGCCGAAGTCCGCGCCGGCGCTCGTCATCTTGTCGGCGGGCAGGAACAGCACGTCGGCGTTCCCGGCGAGCACGTCGGTGTACGCGGTGTTCATGTCCGAGTAGCTCTTGAAGGTGACGTCCTTCGTCTTCGCCTTCGTGCCCTCGAAGCCCTTCCACGCGGTGACGGTGAACGGCTGGTTCGCCTTCCACGCCTCGGTCATCTCGTACGGGCCGTTGCCGATCGGCTTCGCGTCGTAGGCCTTGAGGTCCTCGTAGGCGGCCTCGGGCATCGGGTAGAAGGCGGTCTGCGCCTGGCTGAGCTGGAGCGGGAACTGGCTGTCCGCGTGGTCGAGCGTGACGGTGAAGGTGTCCTTCCCGGTCACCTTGAGTCCCGACATCTCCTTGGTCTTGGGAGTGCCGGACGCCGGGTTCAGGTCGTCGTACCCGACGATCGCGGCGAGCTCACCGCTGTTCTCCCACGCGTTCGGGCCGTACGCGGTGTGGTTCCACGCCTTGACGTAGCTCTCGGGCGTGACCTCCTCGCCGTTCTGGAACGTCCAGCCGTCGCGGAGCGTGATCGTCCACGTGGTGTTGTCGCTCGAGGTGACGCTCTTCGCGGCGACGTCGTGCAGCTTCCCCTTCGAGTCGGTCTCGGTGAGCGGGGCGAACAGGCTGAGCACCTGCGTGAACGCCACCGTCTGGCGACCGGGCGTGAGGTGGTCGGGCTCGCCGGTGGCGTAGACGAGGCTGCCCCCGGCTCCGGCCTGGTCGTCGGCGTTCCCGGTGGCCGAACAGCCCGTGGCCACCAGCGCCACCGTGGCCGCGGCGGCCAGCGCGGCGATCGTCCTGCGTCGCATGTCTGCTCCTCGAGTCCCAGCGCTCCCGGGTCCGGCCCGGTCGTCGTTGACCGAGAAGCTAGGCCCGGCAGAAACCCGAACACAAGACTTCTTTCAGTGATCTCTGAAAGCTTTACCGTTCTGAAACACACCGGAAACGGCGGCGCTCGCGTCGCCCCCGTCCGGTGTGGAACGCTGGCGTGCATGCGACACACCCCGCACTTCCTGATGACCGACGTCGACGAGGTGCGGCGCCTCATCGGGGAGCACCCGTGGGCGACGATCGTCTCCCACACCGACGCCGGTCTGGTCGCGTCGCACTACCCGTTCCTCCTCGAGACGCCGGCACCGGGCGACGACCCCGACGGCCTCGTGCTCGTGTCGCACGTCGGACGCCCGGACGAGGTCGCCCACGAACTCGGACGACACGAGGTGCTCGTGGTGTTCCAGGGTCCGCACGGCTACATCTCCCCCGCCTGGTACCCGCCGGAGCAGTTCGTGCCGACCTGGAACCACGTGACCGCGCACTGCTGGGGCACGCCGGAGATCCTGTCCGACGACGAGAACTTCCGCGTCCTCGGCGAGCTCGTCGACCACTTCGAGCGGGTGATGCCGGAGCCCGTGTCGCTCGAGGTCGACGAGGAGACGGCACGCCGGATGGCGAAGGGCACCGTCGGGATCCGCATCCGGGTCACCCGGTTCGACGCCCGCGCGAAGCTGTCGCAGAACAAGGCGCCCGAGGTCGTGGACCGGATCGTCGAGGGCCTCCGCTCGGACGGTCCCTACGCCTCGCCGGCGCTCGCCGACGAGATGGCCCGGGCACACGCGGCACGCGCGGCGACCCAGGAGGCGCGGTGAGCGAGGTCCTGCTCCGCACCGTCCGACGGGTGGGCACGTCCGGCGCCCCGTCCGACGTCCGCGTCGTCGACGGTCGGGTCACCGCCGTCGCACCGGCCGGCACGCTCGAGGCCACCGACGCCGACACCGACGTCGTCGAGGCCGCCGGCGCGTGGCTCGGCCCCGGGCTCGTCGACCACCACGTGCACTTCGACCAGTGGGCTCTCGTCCGCCGCCGCGTCGACGTGTCCACCGCGGACTCCGCCGAGGCGACGGCGGACCTCCTCCACGCGGTGGCCCGCACCGGTGTGGCGGACCGTGTCCTGATCGGCCACGGCTACCGCGACGGGATGTGGCCCCGTCCCCCGCGACGCGAGCTGCTCGACCGGGTCGACCCGCGCCTCCCGGTCGTCGTCATCAGCGGCGACCTGCACGCGGTCTGGTGCAACGCCGCGGCGCTGGAGCACTTCTCCGGCGTCCTCGGACGCCCGCTCTCCACCGGCGACGACGGGGTGCTGCGCGAGCAGGACGCGTTCGACGTGACCGGCGCGCTCTCGCGGGTGCCGGACGAGGTGCTCGACGGCTTCGTCGCCGACGCCGTCGACGCGGCCGCCGCCCGCGGCGTGACGCGGGTGCGGGACCTCGAGATGGTGTTCGGACTGGACCGCTGGACCCGGCGCGTGCAGGCCGGCACCGACGGCCTCCGCGTCGACTCGGGGGTCTACCCGAACGACCTCGACGCCGCCGTCGCGCGAGGACTCCGGACCGGTGACGTCGTCCCGGGCACTCGGGGACTGGTGCGGATGGGGCCGTTCAAGGTCATCACCGACGGGTCGCTCGGCACGCGGACCGCGGCGATGACGTCGGGCGGGGGCGTGCTGGCGTACGCGTTCGAGGACCTCGTCGAGATGGTCCGCCGGGCCGTCGACGCCGGACTCGTGCCCGCCGTCCACGCGATCGGCGACCGGGCGAACACGCTGGCCCTCGACGTCTTCGAGACCGTCGGCGCCCGCGGCACCATCGAACACGCCCAGCTGCTCGCCGACACCGACGTCGAACGGTTCGCCCGACTCGGGGTGGCCGCGTCCGTGCAGCCGGAGCACGCGATGGACGACCGCGACGTCGCCGACCGGTACTGGGCCGGGATGACCGACCGGGCGTTCCCGTTCGCCTCCCTCGACCGTGCCGGAGCGACGCTGTTGCTCGGGTCCGATGCGCCGGTGGCGCCGCTCGACCCGTGGGTGTCGATGGCCGCGGCCGTCGGACGCGACCGGGGCGGCCGCGAACCGTGGCACCCGGCTGAGCGGCTCGCCGTGCTGACCGCCTGGCGCGGGTCGACCGAGGGCGGTCGGGTCGGCGTGGCCGTCGGCGACGTCGCGGACCTCGTCCTGCTCGAGGCGGACCCGCTCGATACGACCGGGTCGGGACCGCTCCGACGGGCGCGGGTCCTCGGGACCGCGATCGCCGGGCGGTTCACCCACCGGGACGTGTGACCGGCGCTACTTCTGGTCCTTCGGGCACCAGTAGAGCTTCCGGCCGGCCATGTCGGCCATCCGGATCTCGGTGCCGCACACCCGGCAGGGCTCGCCCTCGCGGTGGTAGACCCAGTGCCGGTCCTTCCGCGATCGGACGGCCTTCGCGTGGTCGCTCTTCGACAGGCCGTCCATCGTGAGCATGAGGCCGTCGCGGACGCCGTCATGCAGGAGCTTCGACCAGTCGTGCCAGAGCGCCTTGGCCTGCTTCACCGTGATCTTCTTGCCGGGCTTGTACGGGTCGATGCGCTGCCGGAACAGCAGCTCGGCGCGGTAGATGTTGCCGATGCCGCTCACGACGGCCTGGTCCATGAGCAGCTGCCCGATCGCGACGTTCCGCTTCCGGACGTTCTCGACGAAGGTCTTCTCGGCCTCGGGCCCGTCGTCGTTGATCGGGTCGGGACCGAGCTTGTCGAGGGCCTTCTGCACGCCGGCGGGGTCCTCGACGACGCACGCCGTCGGGCCGCGCAGGTCCGCGACGGTGTCCTCGGTGAGGATCCGGACGCGCACCTGTCCGACCGGGTCCGGCGGGAAGGCCTCGATCGGGTCCTCCGCCTTCTCCTGCTCGGCCATCCGGTAGCGGGCGAGCCGGGGCGCGCCGATCGACGACAGCGACTCCTCGCCGTCGCCGTCCTCGGACAGCGCCTCGGCCGACGAGATCACGCCCGCGAAGTCCCACGCGCCGTAGAGGCCGAGGTGCACGCGCAGGAACCGGTCGCCCTCGAACTCGAGGAACATCTGCTTGCCGACCGCCCGGGCGGCGACCATGCGCGTGCCGTCGAGCTGGGCGGCGCCGGCGGCGAACCGACCCTGCGGGCTGGACACCTCGCAGCGTTTGCCGACGAAGTGCCGGGAGAACTGGTTGGCGATGCGGTGGACGGAGTGACCCTCGGGCATGGGACCTGTCTACTCGGCCGAGCCGTCGATCTGCTTGCCGGCGATGTGCCCCGTCGTCTCGTACTCCGCGAGCTGCGCGATGCGACGGGCGTGGCGCTCCTCGCCGGAGAACGGCTCGGCGATGAACAGGTCGACGAAGCGGATCGCCTCGTCCTCGGTGTGCTGGCGAGCGCCGATCGAGATGACGTTCGCGTCGTTGTGCTGGCGCGCGAGGAGGGCGGTCGACTCGTTCCACACGAGCGCGGCACGGACGCCCTCGACCTTGTTCGCGGCGATCTGCTCGCCGTTGCCGGAGCCGCCGAACACCACGCCGAGCGCCTGGACGCCGGCGCGCTGGTCCTCGACCACGGCGTGCGCGGCGTTGATGCAGAACGAGGGGTAGTCGTCGAGCGCGTCGTACTCGGTCGGACCGTGGTCCACCACGTCGTGCCCGGCCTCGGTCAGGTGGGTGGCGAGGGTCTTGTTGAACTCGAGGCCGGCGTGGTCCGTTCCGAGGTGGATGCGCATGGCATCGATCCTATTCCTGCGCCTACTGCCCCCGGACCACGACGACGACGTACCGGGTGGGCTCCTCGCCCGGGTTCCGGTACACGACGTCGGCGGGCTCGCCGAGCTCGATGCGGTCCCCCGCCGCGAGCCGCGTCGGCTCACCGCCGACGACGAGTTCGAGCACGCCGTCGACCACCCAGATGCAGTGGCGCAGGAACGCGTAGGCGGACGCCGGGTAGGCCACTTCGCGGCCGGCCGGGAGGCGCACCTCGGTCACGTCCGCGGGGAAGGCCGCACTCGAGACGGGACGACGCCGGTACCCGGTGTCGGGATCGGTCCAGGAGTCGGCGGTCGCGCCGCGTTGGACGCCGCGTGCGTCGTCGGGATCGGTCGCCCTGGGCACCTCGTGCTCGAGGGCCTCGTCGAGGAGCTGCGAGATCGTCAGGCCGAAGGCGCCGGAGAGCCGGCCGAGGATCGTCGCGGTGGGGCTGGAGACCCCGCGCTCGACGCGGTTGATCATCGCGCGGGAGACGCCGGACTCCTCGGCGAGCTCGGTGAGGCTCCACTTCCGCTCGGTCCGGAGGCGCTGGAGTCGCTCGCCGAGGGCACGCTGTTCGTCTGCGCCCGCGTCGTCGGCGGCGGTTGCGTCATCGACGATTCGTTCGTCTACGATGTGAGACATGACGACAGCATATGCGACGAACGGGGTCGTGGTCCGCGACTGTACCCCGGCCGACCTCGACGTCGTGCACGCCCTGCACGTCGACGCCGTGCTGCACTCCACCGCCATCTGGCAGGAGGAACCGCACCCGCGATCTTACTTCGACGGCTGGCTCGCCGAGCGCCGTGGTGCCGGGCTCCCCGTGCTCGTCGCCGAGGTGGACGGTGTCGTCGCCGGCTACGCGAGCTATAGCGGGTTCCGGCCGCACGCGGGCTACCGGCACACGGTCGAGCACAGCGTCTCCCGCACCTGGCTCGCCGAGCGGGGCTACGACCCGGCGTACGGCGCGCGTCCGCTCCGTCGGCTCATGCAGCGCCAGATCGACGACCGGCTCGCGCGGGCGATCCTCGCCGGTGACGTCCGCGACGGGGACACGGTCCGCGTCGACGTCGCTCCGGGCGGCGACGAGCTGACGGTGGAGCCGTTCGAGCTCGCGGAGATCGTCGAGGAGTAGA
>NZ_BACZ01000513.1 GCF_000333375.1 Curtobacterium sp. B18 | reverse complement strand
GATCGAGTCGAGGAGGATCTGCGAGCGAAAGGCCTTCTCGCTGGACTCGGAGACCTCCTTGCGGTGCTCGTCGTCCTCGAGGCGGTTCTCCTGCTCGAGGTGACGGTGCACCTCGTCCTCGATGAGCTGCTCCGAGATCGGGATGTCGACGTCCTCGATGAGCTTCTCGACGAGCTTGTCGCGAGCCGCGGCGCCCTGACCGAAGGTCTTGGACTTCGCGATCTGCTCCTTGAGGTCCGCCTTGAGCTCGTCGATCGTGTCGAACTGGCTGGCGATCTGGGCGAACTCGTCGTCGGCCTCGGGGAGCTCGCGCTCCTTGACGGCGGTGACGGTCACGGCGATCTGGGCGGTCTCGCCCTCGCGGTCGCCACCGACGAGCTTGGACTCGAAGGTGGTGGACTCGCCGGCGGTCAGGGACTCGAGCGCCTCGTCGATGCCCTCGAGCAGGTCGCCCGAGCCGATCTCGTAGGAGACGCCGGTGGCCGAGTCGACCTCGTCGTCACCGATCGTGGCGGTGAGGTCGATCTGGGCGAAGTCGCCGGTCGTGGCCGGGCGGTCGACGGTCACGAGGGTGCCGAAGCGGGTGCGCAGGTTCTGCAGCTCCTCTTCGATCTCGTCGTCGGAGACCTCGACCGCGTCGACGGTCAGCTCGTACTTGTCGTACTCCGGCAGGTCGAACTCGGGACGCACGTCCACCTCGAAGGTGAGGACGAGGTCGCCCGTGAAGTCCTTCACGTTCGGGAGCTCGGCGACGTCGGCCTCGGCGCGACCGAGGATGCGCAGCTCCTGCTCCTCCACCGCCTGGCGGTAGAAGTTGTCGATGGCGTCACCGACGGCGTGGTTCAGGACCTCGCCGCGGCCGACACGCTGGTCGACGATCGCCGGCGGGACCTTGCCCTTGCGGAAGCCGGGGATGTTGATCTGCTCGGCGATGTGCTTGTACGCGTGGTCGATGCTCGGCTTGAGATCTTCCGGCGTCACGTTCACGGTGAGCTTGACGCGGGTGTCGCTCACCTTGTCGACGGTGCTGGTGGCCAAGGGGAGTACTCCTGTTGGTTGACGTTCGTGTGGTCGGTGTTCTGGTGGACCTGGTCGGGGCGACAGGATTTGAACCTGCGACCTCCCGCTCCCAAAGCGGGCGCTCTACCAAGCTGAGCTACGCCCCGTTCGACTGGGCCAGGGGTGTCCGCTCACGCCGGCAGGCGCATGCGACGCCGATGAGTCTAGCGGTCCCCGGGTGCGCGGTTCCCGGAAGGCTCGGAGTCGTCTCCGGTGTCGTCGTGCGCGCGCCGGCGCAGGCCCGCCCGCCACCGGACGCCGACCACGACCTGGACGCCGAGCGCGGCGACCGCGAGCACGATGCCGACGACGATGCGCCAGCCGTGCAGGACCGCGTGCGCGGGCTGGGTCTGCGGGTCCCCGAACAGCTCCGGGCGCAGCGAGAACGCCGTCGCCGCGAGGACGACCAGCACGTACGAGAGGACCCGTGACCGCTTGATCCGCCGGGCATCCCGATCGCTCGGCGGGAGCACGACCCGGGACGGCACGGTGCGTGGTGGCATGTCGGTGCTCGTTCGTCCGCTACGATGGTCGGGCTGCGCCTGGTGCGCGGGCGCGGGGATGTAGCTCAATGGTAGAGCCCCAGTCTTCCAAACTGGCCACGCGGGTTCGATTCCCGTCATCCCCTCCACTCCTCCGGTTGCGTCTCCGCAGTCGCGTCTCCCGGCTGCCGTGCGCGCACGGTGCCGTCTTGCCCAAGCGGTGCCGGTCTGCACGCTCGGTGCGAGCTTGTAGCGCGGCACCCAGCGACCAACCCTGCACCGGCTGGACAAGTCCGCACGGTGCCGGCTCGCCCGCCGGGTGCGCGCACGGTGCCGGCTTGCGCAAGCGGTGCCGGGCTGCACGCTCGGTGCGAGCTTGTAGCGCCGCACCGAGCGACCAACCCCGCACCGGCCGGACGAGTCCGCACGGTGCCGGCCCGCCCGCCGAGCGCGCGCATGGTGCCGGCTTGTGCAAGCGGTGCCGGCTGCACGCTCGGTGCGAGCTTGTGGCGCGGCACCGAGCGACCAACCCCACACCGGCCGGCGGAGTCCGCACGGTGCCGGGTTCCGCGCCGGGCGCGCGCACGGTGTTGTCCTGCGCACCCGGTGGCGGTCTGCACGCTCGGTGCGAGCTTGTAGCGCCGCACCGAGCGACCAACCCCGCACCGACTGGAGGAGTCCGCACGGTGCGGAACGAGCACGGAGCACCGGTCGACCGAAGGCATCGCAAAGAACAGTTTGCGAAGAAGTGTTTGCAAACGGGTCTTTGCGGTGTACGGTCGTGCCATGACCGACGAGACCCGCATCCTCGACGTCGCCGCACTCAAGGCGTTGGCGCACCCGCTCCGGGCGCGGCTGCTCGACCTGCTCTCCCAGCAGGGCCCGTCGACCGCGACCTCGCTCGGCGCGAAGTTGGGCGAGTCGAGTGGATCGACGAGCTACCACCTCCGGCAGCTCGAGCGGCACGGGTTCGTGCACGAGCTCCCCGACCGGGGCAACGCTCGCGAACGCTGGTGGGAGCGCACCGCCGGACGCATCAGCATCGGCGACCCCGACGAGGGTCCGGCGCCCTCCCCCGCACACCAGACCGCGACACAGCTCGCGAGCTTGGCGGTCATGGAGGCCGAGAACGACCTGGTCCGTGACTGGACCACCCGCGATCCCGAGTCCGTGCCCGCCGACTGGCGCGGCGTCTCGGGATCGTCGACCTACGTGGCGCTCACCGCCGACGAGTACAGCGCGATGTGGCGCGAGTTCGAGGGCGTCATCGAGCGGTACAGAGCCATCCGCGGGCAGGTCGCCGACCTCCCCGAGGGCGTCCGCCGCGTGTTCGCCCAGGTCCGCAGCGTCCCGATCATCGACGAGGAGCCGACACCGTGACCACCTACCAGCCCCGCACGCTTCCGGTCCCGCCGATCTCGCCGGTCGAGGTCCTGACGAACCGGCTCGGTCTGGCGCTCGTCCGCTGGAGCCTCCGGCACGCCGAGCGCCGCGCACTCCGAGCGGTCACCGCCCGCGAACGTGCCCATCGCCGCGCGGTCGGCGGACACGCTCCGGCGATCACGAGCACGACGACCGACCTCGTCGCGGCGGAACTCCGACGGCGCTGGTGACCGGAGTGCGCGCGATGTCCGCGCACACGACGTCCGTCCGCGCGGCTCAGGGGCCGCCGAGCTCGAGGGTGAGCACGGGTTCGTCGCCCAGCTCGACTCCCGCACGCTTCCGTTCCGCCGCGCGCAACGGCACGAGGTACCCGCTGTCCTTCGGGAACAGCGAGGTCGTCCAGGTCACCGACCCGATCGTCACGCGCGCCGGGATCACACCCCAGCCGTAGGTGAGCATCGGCGCGAGCTCGTGGATGACCTCGGCGGCGTCCGGAGGCACGACCGCGTAGAAGTAGGGCGCCGGGCCGCGCCACTCGATCACCTCGCCGCTGAACTCGAGCTCCACGTCGCGATCGTACGGCGCGCCGCACGCGGACGGGTGGGGTCGGCCGCGTTCGTGACCGTTCCGGTTCACGATCCCCGGGTTCCGCGAACCAGAACGGTCAGCGCGCACGCACGAAACCTGCTCCGGCCAGCGGGCGCGTGAGACCTGCTCCGGCCAGCAGGCGCACGGAACCTGCTCCGGCCAGCAGGCGCACGGAACCTGCTCCGGCCAGCAGGCGCACGGAACCTGCTCCGGCCAGCAGGCGCACGGAACCTGCGCCGGCAACGAAGCGCGCGGGACCCGCTCCGTCAACGAGGCGCGCGACGGGACGGGCGCGCCCCGCGCCTCCTGGCCGGAGCCGCGGAGACGCGGGGCGCGAGTCGCCGCACCGGACGCGACGTCAGTGGTACGTGGCGGCCTGCCCGTAGAGCACCTGCGTCATCGACGACACGTACGGCGAGACGTCACCGTCCGGCAGGTTGTACGTCATGAAGACGCCGTACCCGTCGGCCTTGGTGCGCTGCGCGAGCGAGACGGCCGTGGACTGCGGAGTGTTCTGGACGTCGACCGCGGCAGCGGACAGACGCGACTTGTCGAGCCCCGGGATCGACGGCGCCGAGTAGGTGCCGTAGTACGGGTTCCAGGCGTAGTCGAGCTTCGAGCCGATGGTGCTGCTCGACGAGGACAGCGCCGAGGACGCCGGGCCGATGTCGTAGAACGAGATGAGCTTGCCCGGCATGTCGGCACGGAGCGCGCTGATGAGCCAGCCGATCGACTGCTGGTTCGGCTGCGGGGTGCCGTTCGTGCCGTAGTCGGAGTACTCGTCGTCGAGGTCGACGCCGTCGAGCCCGTACTTCGACACGGTGGCGGAGACCTGGGCGGCGAAGTCCTCGGCAGCTGCCTGGGTCGGGAAGTTGGCGATCCCGGCACCCTGGTGGTTGCCGAGGATCGACAGCGAGACCTTGATGCCCTTCGCCTGCAGCGGCCTGATCTGCGTGGCCGCGTCGTCGAGCGTCGCCTGCACGTTCTCGTTGTTGTACAGGACGGCCTTCGAGCCGTTCCAGTTGATGTTCGCCGCGAAGATGATCGCGACGTCGAACGCGTTCGCGCCGTTCGCCAACTGGTAGCGACCGACGTTGGCGAGCTGGTCGTTGTTGACCTCGACGTAGGCGATGCTCGTCGGCCCGGACTTCGTCGGGGTGGCGTGCGGCTGCGCGCCGTGGCCGACCCCGTGGTAGGCCCCGACGCCGTGTGCTAGGCCGGTGGGCGACGGTGCGGCGGACGCTGCCGCCGGCACGAGCGGTGCGACCACCATCGCGGCGATCGCCGCCACGATCCCGAACTGCATGGACTTCTTCATGGCACTCCTCTTCGAGTGACGAACCGGCCGGCGGTCGCCGACCGGGGCCGGCGCCGGGACACCCGAAGTCCCGGCGCCGGGGTCTCAGCCGCGCACGCGCGGGAACCGGAAGGTGCGCACCTCGTAGGCGTCGACGGCGAACGAGGACGCGTCGACGGGGTCCGGGGACGCGCCGACGGGGTCCGAGGACGCGGCGACGGGGTCTGAGGCCGCGTCGCCTGCCGCCGACAGCGGCTCCTCGAGCAGCGTGACCTCGGCGCCGGGCCCGAAGGCGTTGCCGTCGCCCTCGGCCACTGCGATGCCGCCGCTCCCCCGGCGCCCCGACGGCTCGTACACCCGCACGACCAGGTCGCCGGAGCGGTCGTCGGCGAGCTTCACGCTCGACAGCACGACGCCCCCGGACACCCGCACGAGCGGCGCGAAGCCGTGCGCGCCCGTGACCGTCCGCACGGGGGCGTTCATGACCACACCCGCCGAGGTCGCGCCGAGCTGGTCGGTCCCGACGACGATGCCGTACCGGTGGGTCTGCACGCCCTGGTCGGTCTCGGGGTCGGGGAACCGCGGTGCCCGCAGCAGCGAGAGCCGCACGGTGGTGGTGACGTGCCCGTCGACCGCGTCGCGGGTGGTGTCGAACCCGTGGATCGAGTCGTTCACGAGCGCGACGCCGAAGCCCGGCTCGGCGACCAGGACGTAGCGGTGCATCGAGGTCTCGAACTTCGCGGCCTCCCACGAGGTGTTCGTGTGCGTCACCCGCTTCTGCGCCCCGAACTGCGTCTCGGCGACGGTGTGCTCGGCACGGACGTCGAGCGGGAACGCCACCTTGAGGAACTTCTCGGTCTCGTGCCAGTCGGTCGTCTGGTCGAACTCGAGGGTGCGGGAGCCGGGCGCGAGCAGGATCTCCTGGCGCACGGTCGAGTCCCCGAAGGCCCGCTCGACGACGACACGGGCGACCCCGTCCGTCCCGACCGAGGCGTCGAGCGACGACACCGTGACGAGGTCCTCGGCCCGGTTGCGGTAGTAGCGGTCGACGTCCCACGCGTCCCACATGTTCGGGAAGTCCTGGTGGAGCTGCAGCAGGTTCGCGGCCTGCCCGGGGGCGATCGCCTCGCGCCCGCTCGCCAGGTCGACCGCACTCGTCACGAGGCCGCGCCGGTCGACGACGATCCGGACGAGGTCGTTGGCGAGCACGTACCCGCCGTCCTGCTCGGTCAGTGCCACCGCGGTCGGCTCCGCCAGGTCGGTCGCCAGGACCGCGCCCTGCGCGGGTGCACCGGCCTGGAGGAACGGGGCGGGGTTCACGACGACGGCCGCCGCTCCGACACCGGCGAGCGCCGCGAGCGCCCGGTCGATGATCGCGGTCAGCGCACGGGCCGTCTCGGCGTACTTCGCGACCGCCTCACGGTGCACCCAGGCGATCGAGGTGCCCGGCAGGATGTCGTGGAACTGCTGCAGGAGGACCTGCTGCCAGAGGGCGTCGAGTTCGTCGTACGGGTACGCGAAGTCGGTGCGGGCGGCGGCGGTCGACGCCCAGAGCTCGGCCTCGAGGAGGAGCTGCTCCGACCGGCGGTTGCCCTGCTTGGTCTGGTGCTGGCTGGTGAGCGTGGCACGGTGCAGCTCGAGGTACAGCTCCCCCACCCACACGGGCGGGTCGGGCAGCTCGGCCTTCGCGCGGTCGAAGAACTCGTCCGGGTGCTCCCAGCGGACCTTGGCGCTGCCCTCGAGGTCCGCGAGGCGCTTCGCCGTGCCGGTCATCTCGCGGGTGGTGCCGCCGCCGCCGTCTCCCCAGCCGACCGGCGCGATCGAACCGGTCGCCAGACGGTTCTCGCGGAACTGCCGGGAGGCCTTGGCGACCTCGCTGCCGGACAGACGCGAGTTGTACGTGTCCATCGACGGGAAGTGGGAGAAGACCCGCGAGCCGTCGATGCCCTCCCAGAGGAACGTGTGGTGCGGGAACTTGTTGACCTGGTTCCACGAGATCTTCTGCGTGAAGAACCACTCGAAGCCCGCGCGGCGCATGAGCTGCGGCAGGGCGGGCGAGTACCCGAAGCTGTCGGGCAGCCAGACGCCCTTCGGACGGATGCCGAACTCGCGCTCGAAGAAGCGCTGCCCCTGTGAGAACTGGCGGACGATGCTCTCGCCGGTCGGCATCACGGTGTCGGACTCCACCCACATGCCGCCGATCGGCAGGAAGCGCCCCGCCTCGACGGCGGCCGTGACCCGGGCGTAGACCTCGGGCCGGTGCTCCTTGATCCACGCGTACTGCTGCGCGCTCGACATGCCGTACAGGAAGTCGTCGGTCTGGTCGATGAGCTCGGTCATCGTCGAGGTGGTGCGGGCGACCTTGCGGATCGTCTCGCGGACCGGCCAGAGCCAGGCGGAGTCGATGTGCGCGTGCCCGACGGCGGAGATCGTGTGCGCCGACGCCTCGGCCGGTGCGGCGAGGACCTCGGCGAGCGCCGCACGCGCGTCACCGGCGGTGGCTGCGATGTGCTGCAGGTCGAGTCGGTCGAGCGCGTCGTCGAGCGCCTGCAGGATCCGCATGCGCCGCGGCCCCTCGGGCAGCTCGGCCTGCAGTTCGAGCAGGACGTCGATGTCGAGCGCGAGTTCGTGCACCTCGGACTCGAAGACGGCGAGGTCCATCCGGCGCGACGTGTAGAGGCGCACCGACGACGAGGTCTGGACGTCGCCCTCCTGCGTCGGGAGGAAGGGGTGGTAGTCGAGCAGGACGGGGTTGGAGGCCGCCTCGACGAAGAGCTCGACGGTCTCGCCGCCGACGGCCTCCTCTGCGACGAGCACCCACTGGTTGCGGGGGTTGATCGACTTCACGGGCGTGCCGTCCGCGCGGTAGACGAGGCCCTCGCACTGGAACCCCGGCATGTTCTTGTCGAAGCCGAGGTCGACGACGGCCTCCACGCGCTTCCCGGCCCACTCGGTCGGCACGGTGCCGCGCAGCCGGAACCAGGTCGTCCCCCACGCGGCGCCCCAGGTCGTGCCCACCTCGTACGGCGAGTACTCGAGCGCCAGGCCCGACGCCGGCGGGATCGGCTCGCCCGGCAGCTCGTGCCACGCGGTGTCGAGCGGCGTCGCGGTGGCGTGCACCGCCGGCAGGATGCGCTCGTCGAGGACGCGTCGCGCTCGGCCGGTGGTGAGGGGGATGTCGTCGTGCATGGGGGCCTTCCTGGTGGGAGGGCCGGCGTCGGTGCCGGCGGGTCGGACGGTGGTGCGGGTCGTGCGAGGTCGTGCGGGTCGTGCGGGGTGGTGGTCGGCTCAGGCCATCGTCGCGGGGTGGGCGACCGACAGGAGCGCGGTGGCGGCGCCCTCGGGGACCTCGACGCACCGGGTGATGCCCCGCGCGGCGAGCAGCGCGTCGTCGTGGAGTCGCGAGCGCAGGACCACCTGGGGCCCGCGTCCGTCGGCGGCGGCCGAGGCGAGGTCGAGCCAGGCCGCGGCGAACCGGCCGCCCGGCGCGCAGTCGGCCCGGAGCCCGCCGCGTGCGGTGCCGTCGGCCAGCACGTCGTCGAGCACGAGCGCGGTGGCCGGCGGTGGTGCGGACACGGCACCGGTCGTGTCGGCCCGGCCGCGGGTGCCGTGCTCGTGGGCGAGGGCGGCGAACGCCTCGCCGGCGGGCTTCAGCCGACCGTCGTTCGTGAACAGGCCGAGGTCGTACTCGAGCTCCGGGAAGTCCGCGAGGGACCGGGAGACGTCGTGCGAGCACCACCAGGTGACGCCGAGGACGTCCTGCGCGTCGAGCACGTGCCGGATCGTCTGCTTGGTGAACGACGCGGCGTCGGCGGGGTCGACGACGTTCGTCGGGGCGCCCACCTCCTGCAGCCAGTTCGGCCGCCCGGCGTCGTGGTTCCAGGCCGCGGCGAGCTGCAGCAGGTACTCCCCGTGCCGGACCGATCCGGCACCGAGCGCCCCGTGCAGCGCCGCCGAGCCGTTGAACACCCACGAGTGCGTGACGGTCGCGTCGCCGTGGTCGGCCGCGTGTTCGGGGCCGAACGGCTGGGCGTCGTCGTACCAGGCCGCGTCGTACTGCGCGACGGTGACCAGCGGCCGCGTACGCGACCCCGTGCCGGGGCGTGCCGACGGCGCCGAGCCGAGCCGCGCCTCCAGGTCGACGCCGGACGCCAGCCCGGCCCGCGCCGCCGCGACCATCGCCGCCGCCCAGGCGTGCCCCTGCGCCGCCGTGATGTCGTGCGGCGTCGGGTGCGGCGCGTGCGCGAACTGGTTCACCTCGTTGCCGATGGTGATGCCGAGCAGGTTCGGCTTGTCGGCGACGGCCGCGGCGAGCGCCTCGACGTAGGTGGCCGTCGACGTGACGACCGCGGGGTCGGTGAACATGTTGCGGCGGTGCCAGCTGTCGAGCCAGGACGGCACGAAGTCGAAGCTCGACAGGTGCCCCTGCAGCGCGTCGACGTTGACGTCGAGGCCGAACGACCCCGCGATGTCGACCACGGTCGCGACGTCCGCGAGTGCCTGGCGCCGGATGAGCGTCCGGTTCGGCTGGACGACGGGCCAGAGCGGGAAGATCCGCACGTGGTCCGCGCCGAGCGACGCGATCTGCTCCATGTCCCTGGCCGTGTCCGACGGCGAGAAGTCGAGCCACGAGTGGAACCAGCCGACCGAGGGGGTGTGGTTGACGCCGAAGCGCATCAGCCCTTCACCCCGCCCTCTTCGACGCCCTTGAAGAAGAAGCGCTGCAGGATCGAGAAGATCACCGCGATCGGGATGAACGCGATCATCGTGCCGGCGGCGATCATGCGCTGGTCGGTCGCGAAGGTGCCCTGCAGGTACTGCAGGCCGACTGTCAGGGTCAGCTTGTCCGGCGACTGCAGCACGATGAGCGGCCAGAGGAAGTCGTCCCACGCGCCGATGAACGAGAAGATCGCGATGACGGCGATGGTCCCCTGCACGGCGGGCAGCGAGATGTACCGGAGCCGCTGCAGGGCGTTCGCGCCGTCCATCACGGCGGCCTGGTCGATCTCCTCGGGGATCTGCCGGAACGCGTTGAACATGAGCAGGACGTTGAGCGCGGCGATCATGCCCGGGAGCGCGACGCCGACGAGGGAGTCGGCGAGCCCGAGGTCCTTCACGGTGACGAACTGGGAGATGATCGTCGCCTCGCCCGGCAGCACCAGGGTGGCGAGGAAGAGCCCGAGCACGGCCTTGCGGAAGCGCCACTGCAGGCGCGCGAGCGCGAACCCCGCGAGGGTGGCGAACACGATGTTGCCGAGCACGTCGATCGCGGCGACGACGAGGGAGTTGCCGATGTACCCGAACACGGGGATCGCCTCGCCCACCCGCAGGTAGTTGCCGAAGGTCGGCTGCGTCGGGATGAACGACGGGTTCGCCGTGTAGATGTCCTCCCCCGTGCCCTTGAGCGAGGTCGACAGCTGCCAGAGGAACGGCCCGATCGTGATGAAGAGCACCACGACGAGCAGGACGTAGCGGAGGACCTTCTCGCGGGTGGACATGACGCCCCACGCGGCGCGGCGCCGCTTGCGTCCGGTGCGTCCGTCGCGTTCGTTGCGTCCGTTCGGCCGGGAGGCGCGAGTCCGGCCGGTCGCGCCGGTCACGTCCGGCGCGGGTGCGGCCGCGCCGGCGGCGCCCCCGAGGACGGGTTCGGTGGTCGAGGTCGTGTTGGTCACTTCTCCGCCTTGCTGTTCATCCGGGCGAGGGCGAGCATCGGGATGAGCGTCACGACGAAGAGCAGGAGGCTCAGGGCGGACGCGTAGCCGAGGTTGCCGGTGAAGCCGCGGGCGTACTGCTGGATGAGCATGACGAGCGAGTTGTCCTGCCCGCCGGGGCCACCCGTGCCGTTGGTGAGGATGTAGAGCTCGCTGAACACCCGGAGCGCGCTCACGCACACGAGGATGCCGACGAGGGTCATGGTCCCCCGGACACCCGGCATGGTCACCGACCAGAACCGCCGGACGGACCCGGCGCCGTCGAGCGCGGCCGCTTCGTGCAGGTCCTTCCCGACGTTCCCGAGGGCCGCGAGGAAGATGATCATGTAGTAGCCGAGGCCCTTCCAGACCGTGAGGCTGATCGCGCTGAAGACGAGCAGCCACCGGTCGGTCAGGAACGGGATCGACTGCTGCACGATCCCGAGGTGCTGCGCCATCTCGTTGATGACCCCGCGGTCGTCGAGGATCCAGTTCCAGATGAGCCCGACGACGACCGCGCTGGCGATCACCGGCGTGTAGTACGCGGTCCGGAAGAACGCGATGCCGGGGAGCTTCCGTTCGACGAGCACCGCCATGAGGAGCGGCAGGACCGTCAGGAGCGGCAGGCACACCGCCATGTAGATGACGCTGTTGAGGAGCGCCTCCCAGACCTGCGGGTCGGCGAGGAGCGTCTCGAAGTTCTTGAGGCCCACCCACTGGCTCACGCCCCCGAGCGGGCTGGCGTTCGTGAACGACAGCCGGACGGTGTTGATCGACGGCCAGAGACTGAACGCGAGCAACCAGACGAGCGCCGGCAGGACGAGCAGCCAGGGCGTGAACCAGCGGTTGGCGCGCATCAGCTGTTCGCCAGCAGGCTGTTCATCTTGGTCTGCGCGGTCTGCAGCGCCTGCTCGGGCGTCGTGCCGCCCTTCATCGCCAGCGCGATCTGCTGGTCGAGGAAGTCGGTCATCGCGGAGTTCGCCTCGACCGGGTTGAGGTTCTTCGCCGTCTTCAGGGCGTCGTTGGCGAGCACGCGGGCCTTGGCCTCGACGGTGCCGTCGTCCTTCGAGAAGTACGGGTCGGACTGCGACGAGGTGGTCGACGGGAAGATGTTCACCAGGTGGGCGAAGGCCTCCTGGTTCTTCGCGTTCGTCATGAACGCGGCGAGCGCCTCGGCCGTGGCGACGTGCTTGCTCTTGGCGCTGACGCTGAGGCCCTGCACGTACAGCGGCGGGTTGTCGAGGGCCGGGGAGACCACGATGTTGCCCTTGAGCGACGGGTTGTTCTTCTCGAAGTCGCTGATCGCCGTGGCGCCACCGGTGGTCCAGGCGACCTTGCCCTGCGTGAACAGGGTGGAGTTGCCGAGGTAGTCGGTGTTGAGCACCGACGAGGGCATGAGGCCCTCCTTGTAGGCCTTGGCGTACTTCGCGATGAGGTCGGCCGCCTTCGACGAGTTCGCGAAGGTGAACTTCGTGCCCTGGTCATTGATGATCTTGACGCCGGCGAGGGAGAAGTCCGACAGGCCGGGCTTGCGGCTCATCAGGTAGTCGTCCGGGCACTTCTGGTGCATGGTCTCGGCCTGCGCGAACAGCTCGTCGGTCGTCTTCGGCGGGTTCGCCGGGTCGAGGCCGCACTGCTCGAACATCGACTTGTTCCAGTAGTCGACGTCCGTGTTGAGGTACCAGGGGTAGCCGAAGGTGCCGTCGACGCCCTTGTAGTTGTAGGCGGCGAGCGCGCCCTTCACGTAGGTGCTCGAGAGCTTCGAGTCGTCCTTCGCCACGTCCTGCAGGAACCCGCGCTTGGCGAGGGGCAGGGCGATGTCCGGCGGCAGGTTGATGACGTCCGGCAGGGAGTTCGACGAGGCCTGGCTGAGGACCTTGTCGGCGTAGCCGTCGCCGGGCTGGTCGACGAGCTTGACCTTGGCGTCCGGGTACTGCTTCTCGAAGTCCTTGATCACGCCGTTGAGGTAGTCGGTGTACGTCGGCGTCAGTGCCCAGGTCTGCAGGGTGATCGACCCGTCGATCTTCCCGCTGCCGCTGCCGCTGTCGGCGCCGCTGCCGCTCGAGCAGGCGGTCAGCGCGAGCGCCGTGACGGCCGCTCCGGCGAGCAGCGCCACGGCGCGTCCCGTGGTCCTGCGTGTGGTCTTCTTCATCGCTCGTGACTCCTTCGTCGTGCTGCGGATGCTGCTGAACCGGTTCAGTTGGGTGTGGCGAACCGTTCGGTGGCAGTGATGTTTGCGAACTAAAGCGTTATAGTCAAGCCCGTGGCCACGAACCGTCGCACGACGATCGCCGACATCGCCGCCCGGGCCGGCGTGTCCATCAGCGCGGTCTCGTTCGCGCTCAACGACCGACCCGGGGTGTCCGACGAGACCCGCAGACGGGTGCGTGCCGTCGCGCGCGAACTCGACTGGCAGCCGCACACCGCGGCGCGGGCACTCGGCGGGGCGAAGGCCGGCTCGATCGGCTTCGTGCTCAACCGGCCGGCCCGCACGCTCGGCACCGAGTCGTTCTTCGGCGACCTCATCTCCGGGATCCAGCTCGGGCTCGCCGGCAGCCACGTCGGGATGAACCTGCTCGTCGCGCGGGACGCGGCCGAGGAGCTGCAGACCTACCGCGACTGGTGGCGCGGGCACCGGGTCGACGGCGTGATCGTGATCGACCCGCGGCGGGACGACGACCGGCTCGCGCTGCTCGCCGAGCTCGGGATGCCCACCGTGGTCGTCGGGTCGCACCCCTCGTCGGAGCCCGCGGCGCCGACCGTCTGGATCGACGACTCGGACGCGACCGACACCGTGCTGCGGTACCTGCACGCGCTCGGGCACCGGCGGATCGCGCACGTCGCCGGGCGACCCGAGTTCGAGCACACGGCGATGCGGATCGACCGCGTCCGGGCGTTCACCGCGGCCGAGGGGCTGGACGGCGCCGAGTCGATCCCCACCGACTACTCCGCCGACGCGGGGGCGCGTGCGACCCGGACCCTGCTCTCGCGGAGCGTCCGGCCCACCGCGATCGTGTACGACAACGACGTGCTCGCGGTCGCCGGACTGGGCGTGGCGAGCGAGATGGGCGTCCGCGTGCCGGCCGACGTGTCGATCGTGTCGTTCGACGACTCGGCGATGGTGCGGCTCGTGCGGCCGTCGATCACCTCGCTCACGCGCGACACGGTCGAGCTCGGGCAGCGGGCGGCGACGCTCCTCCGCGAGCAGATCGACGCGGGGACCCCGCTGCCGTCGCGACCGGGGCCCTCCCTGACGCTCAGCGTGCGCGAGTCCACGGGTCGCGCGCACGCCTGACACGTCCAGCGGGTCCGTCGACACGCCGATCCCGGGTCGTCGGCGCGCGCGGAGCACGCGGTCGACTTGACGTCCGTTCGAACACACGTTCGAATACTGTCGTGGGACGGCGTCGCGAGAACCGGTGGCAGCCCCCGGAGCACCCGGAGGTCGAGCGTCCGCGCGCCTACTCCCTGTCCGACGACGCCCGCGGCCCGGACGTCTGCCACGCCGTCACCCCGGTGCCGGTGTGGGCGTGGATCCAGTTCCCGACGTTCCACGTCCGGGTGAAGGCCTTCGCGAAGAGCTGGACCCGTGACGCCGTGCTCGTCGAGTGGGCGCAGTTCGGGCAGCAGGCGGAGGCGTGGGTGTGGCGGTCCGCCGTGAAGCACCGCACCCTGCGGGCGGACGCGCGCCGCAGCAGTCCGGAGAACGCACCGCATTGACTTCCCCCGACATCGCGAGGATCGTTTACGCAGTACCGGTTCAGCAAGTAACTCACTGATCGAGACATTCGATCCGAGTGCTGCATCTGGGAGGAGGCACCATGAAGAAGAGCGAGGTGCCGTCCTGGGTCGCCCACGTGCTCACCCCCGCCCGAGGTCATCGCGGCCTACGTCGAACGGCGGGTCAACGACCCGTCGCTCCTGACGGGTGAGCACACGGAACCCACGTACGCGGACTTCCTCCGCGACGAGTAGGCGGGTCTTCCAGGAGGCGCGGATCGCGTTCCGTGGTCACGGAACGTGCGCCGCGCCTCCAGTCCGCCCACCGTGCCCGCCTCCGCGCGCGCGTCGCGCGGTCAGCGTCACCCCCACGCTCGCCGCGGTGACGCAGGCGAGGGCGACGACCTCGAGCGCCGCGAGCGCCTCGTGCAGGATCAGCAGGCCCGCGAGGGCCGCGATCGCCGGACCGAGGCTCTGCAGCACGCCGAAGACGCGCGTCGGCATCCGCCGGAGCGCCAGCATCTCGAGCGCGTACGGCAGCACGCTCGAGAGCACGGCGACACCGCCGAAGACGACGAGGAGCGCCGGCTCGCGGACGACCCCGTCGACGGCCGACCGCAGACCGAACGGCAGCGACACGAGCATCGCGACGACCATCGAGACCGCGAGGCCGTCCACGCCGGGGATCGCGGCGCCGACGTGCCGGTTCATGACGATGTAGCCCGCCCAGCACGCCGCGGCGAGGACGGCGAACACGACGCCGCCGACCGCGGTCACGGCCGCCGGACCGACCCCGAGCAGCACGACGCCGACGAGCGCCAGCACCGCCCAGAGGACGTCCCGCCACCGCCGGGTGTGGGCGAGCGAGAGCGCCAGCGGGCCGAGGAACTCGATCGTCACCGCGACGCCGATCGGGATGCTCGCGAACGCGACGTAAATGAACACGTTCATGCCGCCGAGCGCCAGCCCGAGGCCGAGGGCGCCGAGCCACTGCTGCCGGGTCCAGTGCCGGACGCGCGGGCGCACCACGAGGGCGAGCACGACCGCCCCGATCACGAGCCGCAGGGTCGCCGCACCGACCGAGCCGACCTCGTCGAAGCGGGTCTTCGCGATCGCGGCGCCGAGCTGCACCGACACCATGGCGGCGAGGGCCAGGAGCGGCGCGGGCACCGTCCGGCGCGCGGGCCCGGTGCGGCGCGCTGGCTCGGTGCCGCGCGCTGGCTCGGTGCGGCCTGCGGGCTCGGTGCCGCCTGCGGGCTCGGTCACCCGAGGTACGCCAGCACGGCGAGGACCCGGCGGTGGTCCTCGCCCGTGTCCTCGAGCGCGAGCTTGCCGAAGATGCTCGAGACGTGCTTCTCGACCGCGCCGGTGCCGATCACGAGCGCGCGGGCGATCGCGGCGTTCGTGCGACCCTCGGCCATCAGCCCGAGGACCTCACGCTCGCGCGGGGTCAGCGCGGCGAGCGGGTCGCGGCGACGGCTCATGAGCTGTGTGACGACCTCGGGGTCGAGCACGGTGCCGCCGGCGGCGATGCGGCGGACGGCGTCGTCGATCTCCTCGAGCCGGGTGACCCGGTCCTTGAGCAGGTAGCCGATGCCGGTCGCCCCCGCGGCGAGGACGTCCTCGGCGTAGGTGGCCTCGACGTACTGGGACAGCAGGAGCACACCCGTGCGCGGTGCCCGGCGTCGGGTCTCGACGGCCGCGCGGACCCCCTCGTCCGTGAACGTCGGCGGCATCCGCACGTCCATCACGACGACGTCGGGGGCGTCGTCGGTGAGCGTCGCGAGGAACGAGTCGGCGTCGGCGTACTGGCCGACGACGTCGATGCCGGCTTCGTCGAGCACACGGGCGAGCCCCTCGCGCAGGAGGACGGCGTCGTCGACGACGACGGCCCGGATGCGTGCTGCATCCGGGCCGTCGCTCATGCCGACCAGCCTACCGGGAGCGCGGACGCTCCCCGTGGTGTCAGGCGCGCGCCGTCGGCACGCCGTTCAGCGATCCGAGCGGGATCCGCGCCGTCGCCTCGGTCGGACCGCCCTCGGGGCTGGACACCGTCAGTTCGCCGTCGAGCGCACGCATGCGGCCCATCAGCCCCTCGATGCCGTGCCCTTCCTGCGGGCGGGCGCCACCGCGGCCGTCGTCGGTGACGCTGACCGTGAGGTACCAGAGGCCGGAGGCGTCGACCACGAGTCCGAGGTACACGCCCGCGGCTGCGGCCCCGGCGTGCTTGGTGGTGTTCGTCAGCAGCTCGCTCACCGTGAAGTAGACGTTGCGCTGGATCTCGGTCGCGAGTTCGAGCCCGTCGGGCAGGCGGACGTCGAGTCCGACCGGGATCGGGGTGCGGGCGA
>NZ_BACZ01000514.1 GCF_000333375.1 Curtobacterium sp. B18 | reverse complement strand
GCAGCCGGCCCGCCCGTCGTGCGCCGCGCTTCCCGTCCACCCGCGGGGGCGGCTGTTCACCGCCTGCGTGCCGGGCGTTCACGTCGGCGGCCCCGACGGGGACACACCCGGGGCCGAGCATGGGCATCGCCATGAACGCACGCAGCGTGGAGCGCGGCACGTCCCAACGGACCGTCGCCGTCGTGACCGAGAGCTTCCTGCCCACCCTCAACGGCGTCACCACCAGCGTCCTCGCGGTGCTGGACCACCTGGAACGCCGCGGTCACCGCGCGGTCGTCATCGCGCCGGACACCCCCGGCATCGCGCAGTTCCGCTCGCGGACGCAGGTGGAGCGCTACCGCTCGTTCGACGTCCACCGGGTGCCGGCGGTCGCGTACCGCCAGTTCCCGGTCGCACTCCCCCACCCGGTGCTCGACACGATCCTCGCCGCCTCCGGCGCCGACGTGCTGCACGCCGCCAGTCCGTTCCTGCTGGGTGGACGCGCCATCACGGCGGCCGGGAGGCTCGGCATCCCCTCCGTCGCCGTCTTCCAGACCGACGTGGCCGGGTTCGCCCGCCGCAACGGCCTGACCGCGACCGTCCCGCTGGTGCGGAAGATCCTCGGGCGCATCCACGCCGGCGCGTCGCTGACGCTCGCGCCGTCGAGCGCGACCGCGGCGATGCTCGCCGAGGACGGCGTCCCGCGGGTCGCCCGCTGGGGTCGCGGCGTCGACACCGACCTGTTCCACCCGGCGCGGCGCTCCTCGGCGCACGTCCGGGCGCTCCGGCGGCGGATCGCCCCGCGCGGCGAGACGATCGTCGGGTACGTCGGGCGGCTCGCACCGGAGAAGGAGGTCGAGCGGCTCGCCGAGCTCGGCGGCGTCCCGGGGATCCGGATCGTCGTCGCCGGCGGCGGTCCGTCGCGGGCGATGCTCGAACGACGGCTCCGGCACCTCGACGTCACCTTCACGGGGCCGCTGCGCGGCGACGCCCTCGCGGACGCCTACGCCGCCCTGGACCTGTTCGTGCACACCGGTCCGGCGGAGACGTTCGGGCAGACCCTGCAGGAGGCCCACGCGAGCGGCCTGCCGGTCATCGCACCCGCGGCCGGCGGCCCGGTCGACCTGGTCGCCCCCGGACTCGACGGCGACCTGTACGACCCGGACGAGCCGCAGGCCCTCCGCCGCGCGGTGCTCGCCCTGCACCACGACCGCGCCCAGGCTGCCCGGATGGGCTCCGCCGGACGGCTCCGGGTCGAGGGCACGACGTGGGAGGCGGTCGGCGACCAGCTGCTCGGCCACCACGACACGGCCCGCACGATCGGCGCGCCGCCCGCCGCGACGCGAGGTGCCCGGACCGGTTGGCACGAGAAGGTCAGCGCACGCGCATAGGATGGACGTGTTCCACACGAACACGAACGGCAAGGGCTCGCCGATCGGGCGAGCCCGTCCTATGGGAGGACGAGCTCATGGCCGAGCAGACCGGAGGGGGTACGGCGACCGCCGCACCCCGGGTGACGATCGATGCGCCGCGCGCTTCTCGGACACCGCAAGGGACCCTCTACCGGGGCTCGACCGGTATGTGGTCCTGGGTCCTGCACCGCATCACCGGTGTGGCGATCTACTTCTTCCTGCTGGTGCACATCCTCGACACCGCCCTCGTGCGGCTGTCCCCCGAGGCGTACAACGCGGTCATCGGCACGTACAAGACGCCGATCATGAACCTCGGTGAGATCGCCCTCGTGATGGCGATCGTCTTCCACGCGTTCAACGGGCTCCGGATCATCCTCGTGGACTTCTGGTCGAAGGGCCCGAAGTACCAGCGCGCCATGTTCTGGATCGTGCTCGTCCTCTGGGCGATCGCCATCGCCGGCTTCCTGCCGCGCCAGCTCATGAACCTCGTCGCGGACTTCAACTAGGGGGCATCCGGATGACCACGCAGACCATCGAGCCCCCGCGCTCCGCAGCAGCAGCCCGTCGCACCACCAACTGGGAGAAGTGGGGCTGGATCTACATGCGCGGCTCGGGCGTCCTGCTCGTCGTGCTGATCTTCGGGCACCTCTTCGTCAACATGGTGGCGGGCGAGGGCGTCAAGCAGATCGACTTCGCGTTCGTCGCCGGCAAGTGGGCGTCGCCGTTCTGGCAGGTGTGGGACTCGCTCATGCTCGTCCTCGCGCTGATCCACGGGTCGAACGGCATGCGCACGATCGTCAACGACTACGTGTCGAAGCCGGGCATCCGCAAGACCCTGCTCGTCGCGATCCTCGTCGCCTGCGTCGTGCTCATCGTGCTCGGCCTGCTCGTCTGCTGGACGTTCGACCCGTGCCCCGCCGGTGCAGCCGCCGCGGACCTGCCGTCGTTCTGCCCCGCGCAGTAATCCCGCCGACCGCAGCCGCGACCCCCTACTCGCCCGCCGTCCACTCCCCCGACGGCGCGGCCACCACCCCGGAAAGGCCCCAGTGACCGAGACCACCGTTCACCACCACCAGTTCGACATCGTCATCATCGGCGCGGGCGGTGCCGGCATGCGTGCCGCCATCGAGGCCGGCCCGAAGGCGAAGACGGCCGTCATCTCGAAGCTGTACCCGACCCGCTCGCACACCGGTGCAGCGCAGGGCGGGATGGCCGCGGCGCTCGCGAACGTCGAAGAGGACTCGTGGGAGTGGCACACCTTCGACACGATCAAGGGCGGCGACTACCTGGTCGACCAGGACGCCGCCGAGATCCTCGCGAAGGAGGCCATCGACGCGGTCATCGACCTCGAGAACATGGGTCTGCCGTTCAACCGCACGCCCGAGGGCAAGATCGACCAGCGCCGTTTCGGCGGGCACACGCGCGACCACGGCAAGTCCCCCGTCCGCCGCGCCTGCTACGCGGCCGACCGCACGGGCCACATGATCCTGCAGACGCTGTTCCAGAACTGCGTGAAGCTCGGCGTGAACTTCTTCAACGAGTTCTACGCGCTCGACCTCATCATGGTGGACGTCACGGGCGACGACGGCGTCACCCGGAAGCAGCCCGCCGGTGTCGTCGCCTTCGAGCTCGCGACCGGCGACCTGCACGTCTTCCACGCCAAGGCGATGATCTTCGCCACCGGCGGCTTCGGCAAGATGTACAAGACGACCTCGAACGCGCACACCCTCACCGGCGACGGCGTCGGCATCGTGTGGCGCACCGGTCTCCCGCTCGAGGACATGGAGTTCTTCCAGTTCCACCCGACCGGGCTCGCGGGCCTCGGCATCCTCCTGACCGAGGGTGCCCGAGGCGAGGGCGCGATCCTCCGCAACGCCTCGGGTGAGCGGTTCATGGAGCGCTACGCCCCGACGATCAAGGACCTCGCACCCCGCGACATCGTCGCCCGGTGCATGGTGCAAGAGGTCGCAGAGGGCCGCGGCGCGGGTCCGAACAAGGACTACGTGCTGCTCGACTGCACGCACCTCGGCGCCGAGGTGCTCGAGACGAAGCTCCCGGACATCACCGAGTTCGCCCGCACCTACCTCGGTGTGGACCCGGTCGTCGAGCCGGTGCCCGTCATGCCGACCGCGCACTACGCGATGGGCGGGATCCCGACGAACGTCAAGGCCGAGGTCCTGTACGACAACACGACCGTCGTCCCCGGGCTCTACGCCGCCGGCGAGTGCGCGTGCGTCTCGGTCCACGGCTCGAACCGACTCGGCACGAACTCGCTCCTCGACATCAACGTCTTCGGCAAGCGCTCCGGCAACAACGCGGCCGAGTGGGTCAAGACCGCCGACTTCCTGCCGCTGCCCGAGCACCCGGAGCAGGCCGTCAAGGACATGCTCGACCAGCTCCGCGCATCCACCGGCACCGAGCGCATCGCCGTGCTGCGCAAGGAACTGCAGGACGAGATGGACAAGAACGCGCAGGTGTTCCGTACTGACGAGTCCCTGGCCCGCGTCACCGAGACGATCCACACGCTCCGGAACCGGTTCATGCAGGTCTCCGTGCAGGACAAGGGCAAGCGTTTCAACACCGACCTGCTCGAGGCGGTCGAGCTCGGGTTCCTGCTCGACCTCGCCGAGGTCGTCGTCTACTCGGCCCGCAACCGCAAGGAGTCCCGCGGCGGCCACATGCGCGACGACTACCCGAAGCGCGACGACGAGAACTACATGCAGCACACCATGGCGTACCTGACGGGCGATCCGCACTCGTCACTCGCCGACGACCACATCACCCTCGACTGGAAACCAGTCGTCGTGACGCGGTACCAGCCGATGGAGAGGAAGTACTGAGATGACCGACACCCTGGTCTCCGACGCACCCCGCACCGACACCGTGCAGGACGCCCCTCCCGGATCGTTCTCGGTCACCCTGATCATCCGGCGCTTCGACCCTGACGTCGACGACGAGCCGCGCTGGCAGGACTTCGACGTCATGATGCTGCCGACCGACCGCATCCTCGACGCGCTGCACAAGATCAAGTGGGACCAGGACGGCTCGCTGACCTTCCGTCGCTCCTGCGCCCACGGTGTGTGCGGTTCCGACGCGATGCGCATCAACGGCCGCAACCGGCTGGCCTGCAAGACCCTCATCAAGGACCTCGACGTGTCGAAGCCGATCTACGTCGAGGCGATCAAGGGGCTGCCGCTCGAGAAGGACCTCGTCGTCGACATGGAGCCCTTCTTCAAGTCCTTCCGCGAGGTCCAGCCCTTCCTGCAGGCGAGCTCGGCACCGGAGAAGGGCAAGGAGCGCGTGCAGTCCGTCGCCGACCGTGCCCGCTTCGACGACACCACGAAGTGCATCCTCTGCGCCGCGTGCACGTCGTCCTGCCCGGTGTTCTGGACCGACGGCCAGTACTTCGGCCCCGCGGCGATCGTCAACGCGCACCGGTTCATCTTCGACTCGCGCGACGACGCTGCCGACGTCCGGCTCGACATCCTCAACGACAAGGAGGGGGTCTGGCGCTGCCGCACCACCTTCAACTGCACCGACGCCTGCCCGCGCGGCATCCAGGTCACGAAGGCCATCTCCGAGGTCAAGCAGGCGATCATGCGAGGGAAGGCATAGGTCGCACCCGGTAGGCTCGCGGCCATGACGTTCGCGGAGACCCGCCCCATCCTCGACCAGCTCGGCTACACGATCCGCTACGTGCAGCTCCCCGGAGAGACCCTGCACGAGCCCCCGGTCGAGGGAGCACTGCGGGTCGTGCCGGTCGAGGGTGCCGGTGACTTCGCCCTCGAGGTCGTGGACTACGGCACCGCCCGGCGTCTCGCGACCGCCCGCGGCGAAGCGGATGCCGTCGAGATGCTCCGGCGGTTCCTCAACCGTCCGTTCCCGGCACCGAAGGACATCCCACGCCACGAGCTCGACGGGCTGCGCGACCGGGCGGCGTCCACGTACCCGCAGCTCGCGCAGCAGGTCGCGCAGGCGGGCGAGCAGGGGCTGACCATCCAGATCCCGGCGGGCGTGCCGGTCGACCGGATCGGCGGCCCGGACGGCTACCTCCTGCACCCCCTCGACACCCCGCTGCCGCAGCGGTCACTCCCGCCGCACGTGGCCGGGTCGCCCGAGACGCACCGCTACCTGGTCGAACGGCCGTTCCTCGTGACGGTCCGGTTCGTCCAGCCCTGGTTCGACCAGCCCGGAGGCGCGCTGCGCTTCCAGACGGCGGATCCGTCGGTCACGGTGCGCGACCTCGTCGTGGACGGTTCGCTCTCACGCCTCCGCGTGGTCTGATCCGCGTCACCTGATCCACGACTGCCGCGCCGCTCCCGCAGCACGACTGCCGCACGACGAAGCGGCCCGCACCCTCCGGTGCGGGCCGCTTCGTCGTGCGGGTCGCTTCGTCGTGCCGACCGCGTCGTCGTGCTGCTCGGACTACCCGAGGTCCGGTCGGTCGAACCGCGCACCCGCGGGGTTCGACTCGAGGACGCCGAAGACGATCGCCGCGACGTTCACGAAGATGCCGATGAGCCAGAACGGGCCGGCGAGGTTCGCGTCGTGGACCCGGCGCCATCCGAGCGCGATGTTCGGGACGAGGGTGCCCAGCCACCAGATGCCGTACAGGCCGAGGAACACGAACGCGATCGGGGACGGCGCGGCGTCACCCGACGGGTTGCCGTAGGCGTCGACCCGTGTGCTGCTGACGAGGGAGCCGATCAGCACCGCGTAGAACCCGCCGAACAGGACGATCGTGACGATGGCGTTGGCGAGGATCCAGTACCAGAACTCGCTGCGGCTGGCCCGCCCGTCGAACCGGGCGTACTTCGCGAAGAAGCGCTTGAACGCGTCGAGGAACCCGATGCCGTACCAGGGGGCCCACAGCGGCGGGACACCGTCGGGGCCGACCGGGACGTGCTGCTGCGGCTGGTAGGGCTGCTGAGCGTACGGCTGCTGGCCGGGCTGTGCGTACGGCTGCTGAGCGTACGGCTGCTGGCCGGGCTCGCCGTACGGCTGCTGGCCGGGCTGGCCGTAGGGCTGCTGGCCGGGCTGGCCGTAGGGCTGCTGGCCGGGCTGGCCGGACGGCTGCTGGCCGGGCTGGCCGGACGGCTGCTGGCCCTGCGGCTGGTGTCCGTCCGGGTTCTGCGGTGGGTACTGGTCACTCATGGGTCCCCCTGTGTGTCGGCTCGAGTACGGAAGAGAGTCAACCAGACCGACGCCCCGTCGTCCGTCCCCGTCGCCCGTCCCCGTCGGACGGCGAGGCGGCCCGCTCCTCGGGAGCGGGCCGCCTCGGGTCGAGCTGGAGCGCGGTGATCAGTACCCGGTCGTCGTGCCCATGTTCGCCGCGGCCGAGGCGAACACGATGATCGAGATGATGCCGAAGACGATCGACAGCGCGGAGATGATGACCCCGGCGAGCGCCAGGCCGCGGCCGCGCTCACCCGTCTTCTTGATCTGGGTCAGCGCGATGATGCTGACGACGAGCCCCGCGATGTTCACGACGAACGCGAGGATGAACCCGACGATCGCGAGGACGCTGTAGCGGTCGGAGGCCGGAGCGGGGGCGGACTGGTAGGGCTGGGCGTTGGTCATGTGGGATCCCCTCGGTGGTGTGACGTGCTGGACGCTGCCGGGCGCAGTGCCCAGCGCTCCCGACCATATCGATCGAGCGCGCCTCGGGTTACCGCGTGACGACCCCCGATCAGGGGACGCGCACGCTCGTCGCCGCCGCTCGGAGCCCGGACGGTGTCGACTCCGGGTGCTCAGCCGCGATCGGGTCGGTCGTACTGCTGCCCCTGCGGGACCGTGGCGAGCAGGCCCACGATGAGCGCGAACAGGACGCCGATCGGCGGGATGATTGAAAACTGGGCGAAGTCCCCGCTGAGGTTCACGTCGTGCAGGC
>NZ_BACZ01000515.1 GCF_000333375.1 Curtobacterium sp. B18 | reverse complement strand
AAGGTCATCGCGATCGGGGCGCTCGTGATGGTGCTCGTCTGGGTCGCCGGACTGCTCGTGCCGCTCGCCGTCCGGATCGGGTGACCGCGGCGCGCCGGAGTGTCGAGACTTGCTNCGCTCAGCTGCACCCGGTTGACTCGACACGATGACCAGCACGGCGGGCCCCACCGCGACCCCCAGGACCTGGACCGTCTCCGCGAGAGAGGACACCGGTCCGATCGTGCTCGTCGGACTCCGCTCGTCGTGGGCACCTCTCGCGAAGCAGACCGTCGTCGCCGCGCTCGTCGTCGTCGCCGCGGTCCTGAGCGTGACCACCCCGTGGCTGACGGTCACCGACGCGCCACGGATGTGGACCGGCGTCGCGCTCGCCGTGGCCGGCCTGCTGCTCGCGGGCGTCATGGCGCGCTGGCCCGGCGTGGCACGGGCGGAACTCGTCGTGCCCGCGATCGACTTCGTGGCGATCGGTCTGCTCCGGTACGGCACGGGCGACTCGCGGTCGGTCTTCCTCGCCGTCGTGGTCCTGCCGGTGATCTGGATGGCGGCGCGCCCGGGACGTCGACACGTGCTCTACCCGCTCCTCGGGACCTGCGCCACACTGCTGCTGCCGTTCCTGCTGGAGATGACCGAGCCGCGCGCGAGCGAACTCGTCCGACTGGCCTTCGCGGTCATCGTCTACGGGGCGACCGCGGCCGTCACCAACGAGCTGTCCCGGCAGGCGGACCGCCGGCTCAGCACCGCGCAGCGTCGGCGACGCGTGGCGGAGGGCGAGATCGACCGGGCCGCGCTCGTGCAGCAGTCGCTCCTGCCCGCGTCCACCGACGGGCTGCCGCCGGAGCTCCGTGCGATCGGGGTGTGCATCCCGGCGAAGACCGTCGGCGGCGACTTCTACGACTGGTTCCCGACCCATGACGGCGCCGCGTTCACGCTCGGTGACGTCATGGGCAAGGGCGTCGGTGCCGGCATGATCGCCGCCGCCGTCCGCTCCCTCGTCCGCAGCACCGTCGACGAGACGGACGCGGCCACCGCGATCCGCCGTGCCGCCGCCGGACTCGCCACCGGCACGTCGGACGTCGAGAGCGCGCAGTTCACGACCTGCTTCCACGTGCGGATCGACCGCGACGGACACGCGCGCTGGGTGGACGCCGGGCACGGGCTGACCCTGCTCCGCCGTGCCGACGGGTCCGTCCGGTCACTCCGCTCCAACCGTCGCGGTCGCACCACACGCCGAGGACGCTGCACCGAGGTCGCACGACGTGCCGCCCGCCGGCGTCCTGGGCAGCAGTTCGAGCGACCGCAGCGACCTGCCGGTGCCGACGCTCAGCCCCGGTGCTGGCGACGCTCGGCGATGATCCCGGCGAGCGCCCCGCGCAGGTGCGGGTAGCGGAACTCGTACCGTCGCGGATGCGGTGGGGCCGGACAGGGGCGGTGCCGCGTCCATATGCTGTGGGCATGAGCGACGTGGTGGCGCAGGCACGGGCAGCGGCAGAGGCGGCGAAGCAGGCGGCCGACGAGGCCCGGCGCCTCGCGGACGAGGCGGTGCAGCGCGCGGAGGAGCTCGCCGCTCGCGTGGCCGAGCAGCAACAGGCGGGCCAGGAGGCGCAGCC
>NZ_BACZ01000516.1 GCF_000333375.1 Curtobacterium sp. B18 | reverse complement strand
CGGGCAGGAGGGAAAAAAACAAAAGAAAAAGCCCCTCCTGCCCGTCTGGTCCTGCGTCAGCCCTTCTTGGCGGCCTGACGACGCTCCGCGCGGTTGCCCGCAGCGGCCTGGCCGGAGGCCGTCGCGGCGTTGCCGAACGCGGAGCCCTGCTCCGGGCCGGCAGCCGCCTCGGCCTCGGCCTGCGCCTTCTGCGCCCGAGCCGTGGCGGCCTGCTCGAGGCGACCGCGCTCGTCGCGGACCTCGACCTCGCCGTCGATCGACGGAGCGGAGTACTCGAGACCGGAGACCTCGTCCTCGCCGAGGCCCTTGGCCTCGATGACGGCGTTCTCCCCGTCGGACTGGACCTGCACCTCGAGGTTGAAGAGGTAGCCGACCGACTCTTCGCGGATCTGCCCCATCATGCTCTGGAAGAGCGCGTAGCCCTCGCGCTGGTACTCGACCAGCGGGTCGCGCTGCGCCATCGCGCGGAGGCCGATGCCGTCCTTGAGGTAGTCCATCTCGTAGAGGTGGTCGCGCCAGCGGCGGTCGATCACCGAGAGGACCACGCGGCGCTCGAGCTCACGCATGGCCTCGTCGCCGAGGAGTTCCTCGCGCTGCTGGTAGGCGAGTTTGGCGTCGGAGAGGATCTCGCGGCCGAGGAACTCGCGCGAGGCCTTGCCCTTCGACCCGGCCTCGGTGATGACCTCGTCGATCGAGATCGAGATCGGGTAGAGCGTGCCGAGCTCGGTCCACATG
>NZ_BACZ01000517.1 GCF_000333375.1 Curtobacterium sp. B18 | reverse complement strand
CAAGTTGTTTGTGGTCTAGGCTAATGATCTGCCAATTGTCAGGCAATGTATCCGCCAAGCAATGGCCTAGCTGGCCATTACCGCCAGTTACCAGTATGCGCATTTAAAAAAGCTCGCTGAATAATTTGCCTTTAAGATCCTTCTCAGAAAGCTGAGGATGCTCTATCGGCCATTCAATCGCCAGTTCAGGATCGTTCC
>NZ_BACZ01000518.1 GCF_000333375.1 Curtobacterium sp. B18 | reverse complement strand
GCCTCGCCGACGACGAGCTCGTCGTGGGTGTCCTCGAGCGCTCGGACGAACCGACCGTCGGCGAGGTCACGCGGCACGCGGGTCTTCGGCATGGGATCATTCTGTCGGAGACACCCGGCGTCCGCGCGGGGACCGTCCGGACGGGCCGTGCGCACGACCGACACGAGCGGCACCGGAGCGCGGACGCAACGACTGCGGACGCAACGACTGCGGACGCAACGACTGCGGACGCAACGAGATCGCGTCGCTCGCGGAACTCCGGGGCGTCCTCGAGCCCGCCGCCGCCCGGCTCGCCGTGGAGCGGGCGTCCGGCGCGCAGCTCGACGAGGTCCGCGCGCACCTCGACAGCCTCCGACCGACCCCGGACCGGCAGGCCGGCATCCGGATGGGCTCGACGTTCCACCTCGACCTCGCAGCGCTCGGCGGCAACCGGTTCATCACCGACGCCATCGCCGACGCGCTCACCCGCCTGGAGCGCACGCGGTGGATCGAGGTGCGCACGCCCGAGGCACGCGACGCGGCGTGGGAGGAGCACAGCGCCATCATCGACGCCGTGCGCGCAGGCGACGCCGACCGCGCGGCCGAGCTGTTGGCGGCACACGTCGCGGGCACGAACGATCGACTGCTGGCGTGGATCGCGCAGGAGCGCCGGCGGCTGCGGGGTGCCGGGATGGCGATCGTGGGCAGCACCGAACGCTGACGCGCCGACCGGGCGTCGGCGCGACGGACGTGCCGACCGCACGCCGGCGCGACGAACGTGCCCACCGCCCGCCGGCGCGAAGGACCCGCCCACCGCCGCCGGCGCGACGGACGCGCCGACCGGGCGCTGACGCGACGCACCTGCCGACCGCACGCTGACGGGACGGACGTGTCGTAGGCGCGACCGTCCGCTCTGGCGCGGTGCGCGGCGGACCCGCACCGCGCCTCCGCGGACCGCTACGGTTTCGTCGCGCCGTCCTCGGCCGAATCGATCTGGTCGAAGATCCAGGCGTTGCCGCCGTCGGAGTGGTCGAGCAGTGCGTCGCGCACCTCGGCCTCGTCGGTGGTGAGCCGGATCGCGCTCTTGCTGCCGGACCGTGTCGATTGGGACATCGCGTCTTCTCCTGTGTGTGTGGGCACCGTGGCGGTGCGCTTCCTCACGGGACGTGCTGAGGTCGTGACAGTGTGGCGCGCCTTGTCCGGATCGCGCAAGGGGTTTCCGGCACATGTGGGAAAGTCCCGGTGGGCTCCATGCCTAGGATGGTCCGGCCGCGCGGCTCGCGGCACGCGAGCAGCGGACGTCGGACGGGAGGCACGGCTTGGCCGAGCAGCGCACCGCACCTCCCACGGTCTACGACGTGGCATCCGCGGCGGGCGTCTCCATCGCCACCGTGTCGCGCGTGCTCCGCACGCCCGACGCCGTCCGTGAGGGCACTCGCGACCGCGTCCAGGCGGCCATCCGGACGCTCGGGTACGTCCCTTCCGGCAACGCACGCGCGCTCGCGGGCAAGCGCACCGGCGTGGTCGGTCTGCTGCTGCCGGGGTTCGACGTCGTGCCGGACGAGCGGCCGGACCTGGTGACCGACGGTGGTGTCCGGGTCGTCGACGACGGCCGCCACGGCGTCCGCCCGCTCGGTCCGGCAGTCGTCCTGTGCGTGGCATCTCCCCATCTTGGCCCCGGACGACATCGGCCCCGGCGGCGGGACACGCCGGGGAACGAACGCGGACGACCGCCACCGGGGTCAT
>NZ_BACZ01000519.1 GCF_000333375.1 Curtobacterium sp. B18 | reverse complement strand
CGCCGACTCGTCCCCACGGTCGGCAGCTTCGTCTTCTGACCCACCGGGCTGATGCCGCCGACGACGTAGCCCGTGCGCCGCTCCGCGAGTGCCGGGTCCGCGAGGGTCGCCTTCTTCCCACCGACGGCCGCCGCGATGGCCTTGAGGTCCAGTCGGTTCGCCACCGGGACGATCGCCACCGCGAGGGCACCGTCGACCGACACCACCAGGGTCTTGAACACCTGCTCCTCGCGGAGTCCGAGCGCGGCAGCCGCCTCCTCGCCGAAGTTGGTGGCGGTCTCGTGGTGCTCGTACACGTGGGGGGTGTACGCGATCCCCGCCTGCTCGAGGGCGACGGTCGCTGGGGTGCTCGGCGAACCTGCGGTCATGGGCACGATCCTGCCGTGACCAGGCACTTCCCCCGCGACGGCGCGCGGGCGTTACCCTGAACGGACCATGACCATCGTCGAGCTCGTCCTGCGCTGCACCGCCGCGCTCGTCCTCGGCGACCCCTCGGTCGGCGCCGTCCCGCTCGTCGCCGTCGTCGCGCTCGGGCTCACGGCCGTGGCGGTCGCGGTCCTCGTGGCGGCCGTCCTCGCGATCGTGGTCGGCCTCGTGCCGGCGCGGTCTGCGGTGCCGTCGCGCGCCCCGGCCGACCTCGTGACGCGGATCGCCTGGAGTCATCCCGACGCCGACGGGCACGCGCGACCGCGGGCCCCGGGAGCCGTCGCACCGGCCTGACCACCGATCGGTGGCCGGGCCGCACTTGCGACCCACTCCCACCGAACCGATCGGAACGTCATGGACCTCACCACCCTGCCCCTCGTCGGGCCGCTGCTGCACGGCGGCGCCGACCTCCTCGCCGCCATCACCTCTGCACTCTCCCCCACGCTCGGCGGACTCGCCGCCGCGATCGCCGTCGTGCTGCTCACCCTGGCCGTCCGCGCCGTGCTCGTCCCGCTCGCGGTGCTGCAGGTGCGCGCGGAACGGGACCGCCGTCGCCTCGCTCCGCAGATCGCGGCGCTGCGACAGCGCCACGCGAAGGACGCCGAGCGGCTCCGGCGCGCGATGCAGGAGCTCTACACGCACGAGAAGGTCTCGCCGCTCGCCGGCTGCCTGCCGGTCCTCGCGCAGGCGCCGGTCCTCTCGCTCGTCTACACGCTGTTCACGCACGCTTCGATCGACGGCAGGGTGAACACCCTGCTCTCGGCGACCCTCGCGGGGGTGCCGCTCGGGCACTCGTTCGTCGTCGTCGTGACCTCGCCGCTGTGGGCGCACGCCTGGGTCGTGGTGCTCCTGCTCGCCGTGCTCGCCATCGTGGTCGAGCTCACCCGCCGCGCGAACCTGCGGTGGAACCCGGCAGCCGTCGCGGACGCCTCGGTGCCCGGTGCCGGTGCGACGGCGGCGATCGGGCGTTGGGCGCCCTTCGTCACGGTCGTGTTCGCGGCGATCGCACCGCTCGCGGCAGCCCTGTACGTCGTCACGAGCGCCGTGTGGACCCTCGGGGAGCGGGCGGTGCTGCGGCGCGTCCTGGCCTGACGGCGGGCACCGTTCGTCGCCGGTCGGCCGCGTCGCCGGGTGTCAGCCGCCCTGGCCCTCCTGCTGCGGACCCTGGTCGACGGGGTCGTACTCGGTGCCGCGACCCTGCTCCTCCTCCGGCAGGGGCACGTGGCGCTCGGTGCCGGTCCCCCCGGGGCTCGTCGCGACGTAGTCGGCCTCGCCGGACTGCGTGTCGTGGCTCAGCGGCTCGAGGGTCTCGGGGTCGGGATCGTGCTTGTCGCTCATGCTCCCCGTCTACGCCCCGCGAACTGGGTGCGCGCCCGCCCGCCGCCGGTGGGACGATGGGCGGACAGTGCGACCGACCGGGAGTGCGCATGGCCGACGACG
>NZ_BACZ01000520.1 GCF_000333375.1 Curtobacterium sp. B18 | reverse complement strand
GCCCGCCACCCCGACCGTGTCCGGTCGCTCGTCGTCGCCGCCGGACTCACCGGCCGATGGGAGCCGCCCGCGGTCCCCGCGCCCGTCCGGATCGTCGGCGGCTCCGCCTTCGGTGCCGCACTCGCCCGGCTCGCCGCGCGGCTCCTGCCCGCGCTCGTCGTCCGGATCGCGGTGTCCGGGGTCAGCTCGCTGCGCGGCCCCGCACTCCGCGCCCACGTCCACGGCGTCCTCCGCGACCCCGACCGACGATCGTTCGTCGTCGACCTCGCCGGCACCGGCAACACCTCGGGCCCGCACCGCGCCGGCTGGGAGGCCGACGTCCGGAACCTCGGCGCGATCGAGGACCTGGCGCTCGCCGAGGTCCGCGTGCCGACGTTGCTCGTGCACGGCGAGGCGGACACCGACGTCGACCCGTCCCACAGCGCCCGCGCGGCGGCGACCGTGCCGGGTGCCGAGCTCGTGACGGTCCCCGGCGGCACGCACTTCGCGCTCTGGGACCACCGCAAGGCCCGGGCCCTGCAGGCTCGCGTGCGGGAGCACCTCGGCCGCGGCGCCCTCTGACGCCCGGCGGGCGCGCCCACCGCGCGCGATCCCGTGGGACCGGCACCGCGCCTCCTGGCGGTCGCGCTGGCGACGGGAGACCCTGCGCGCGGGCACGTGGAAGCCGCGATCCGGGGGCCATCTCGGGGGACGCGCCGGTCGATCCGTCGGTGCGAGCGGTCGCGGCTCGCCTCGACGTGCTGGCGCGGGGCCGGGAGGCGCGGATCGCCGCCGTCGTGCGGCACGCGTCGGTCTGACCAGCGTCCGCAGGCCTTTTTGCCGGTTCTGAAGGGGCTGCGAGGAACGCCGCAGCCTGTGACGAACCGCAGGAATCCGCCGCTGGTGCCCAGCCGGGTCCAGGTTCGTGACCAATACGTTATCTTCCCGAGCCGCCTCCGCACCCGCTCGGGTCGGCTGGTCCGACCCGGAAGGAACCATGGGACGCCACGCACTCCCCGCAGCCCCCGACGGCGCAGCCGGCACCGGACCCGTCGAGCGCCGCGCCGGTGCCGCGGTCAGCGTCCCGCAGGTCGACACCGCGGTCGAGCCGCGCCGTCCCCGCGGACGTCGTTCCGCGTTCGGGCCCGCCGTCGCACGGTCCACCTTCGTCGAGCACACGAAGCCGGCCCGCACCGTCTCGATGTCGGCCGCCCGACCGGTCGCCTCGACGGCGGTCGCCGGGGCAGCCGTGCTGTCGCGGTCCGCGGTGCTGCGTGCCGAGCGTGCCGCCGACCCGAAGCACATCCGTCGGGCGGCGAACGCCAAGCGTGCGGCGATCCTGCTCGCGCCGGCCCTCGCCGTCACCTCGAGCCTGACGCTCGCGGTCCCGGCGAACGCGGCCACCCCGTCGACCGACGCGCACCACGGGACGACGACCTCGCAGCACACCCAGACCTACACGGTCGCCCGCGACGTCGAGGTCCCCGTGGTCTCGACGGACGGCATGACGACCACCACGACCGTGGTCTCCTACCCGACGATCGTGACGAAGTTCGGCGTCAGCACGCAGCAGGCCGAGGACGCGATCTCGAAGGTCCTCTCGGCCGGTGGCGACCGGGCGACCGTGGTCTCGACCGCCCTGCAGTACATGGGGGACCCGTACGTCGAGGGCGGCGCGAGCCACGAGGGCATCGACTGCTCCGGCCTGACGATGGTCGCGTACGCGGCCGTGGGGATCCCGCTCGTGCACTACGTGCCGACGCAGGACGCCGCCGCGACCACGATCCCGGAGTCCGAGGCACAGCCGGGCGACCTCGTCGTGTACGACAACGAGGACCACGTCGGGATCTTCCTCGGCGACGGCCTCGTGCTGCAGGCGCCGCACCCCGGCGCGGTCGTCGACATCGTGCCGATGTACTCGGCGGCGCACCACTTCGCCCGGGTCCTGCCAGCCGGCAGCTGACCGGTCCTGCGCACCGGCAGCTGACCGGTCCTGCGCGCTGGCAGCCGCTCTCGACGGCAGACTCGTCGGTCGGCCACGGGGTGCGCGAGCGCGCGCCCCGGACGGCCTCACCCGAAGAGTCCGCCCGGAGCGCGTCGGATCCCCCCGATCCACGACCACCGTACCCGGTATTCCGCATTCAAATACATGACGACCGCCATGGAATCGGGCCGGTCGCGGTCGTCCCGTAAACTGGAGTGATGGCCTCCGAGACCCGCACCCCCTTCGAAGAGCAGCGCTCTGCTCGACCGCAGGTGCGTCCGCGCACCGAGGGCTGGACGCAGGCCACCGGCACCGACGGTCGGCCCCTGCTGCAGTTCGCCTCCCCGAAGCGCGGCAAGCCGCCCGTGCACCTCGCCGACATGACGGTCGCCGAGCGCGAGGCGAAGGTCGTCGAGCTCGGGCTGCCGAAGTTCCGGGCGAAGCAGCTCGCCACCCACTACTTCACGCACTACACGTCCGACCCGGCGGCGATGACCGACCTGCCGGCTGCCCAGCGCGAGGAACTCGTGGCGGGGATGCTCCCGCCGCTCCTCACCGAGACCCGTCGTCTCGCGACGGACAAGGGCGACACGATCAAGTTCCTCTGGAAGCTGCACGACGGCGCCCTGGTCGAGTCGGTGCTCATGCGCTACCCGGGGCGCATCACGCTCTGCGTCTCGTCGCAGGCCGGGTGCGGCATGAACTGCCCGTTCTGCGCCACGGGGCAGGCCGGACTCACCCGGAACATGTCCACCGCCGAGATCATCGAGCAGATCGTCCGCGCGAACGCCGCGATCGCCGCCGGGGAACTCGGGGGTGATCCCCGCAAGGGCGGCAAGGACCGCGTCGACGCCGAGCGCGTGACGAACATCGTCTTCATGGGCATGGGGGAGCCGCTCGCGAACTACAAGCGGGTGATGGACGCCGTGCGGATCATGGTCGCACCGCAGCCGAACGGCCTCGGCATGAGCGCCCGCGGCATCACGATCTCCACGGTCGGGCTCGTACCCGCGATCAACAAGCTCGCCGACGAGGACATCCCCGTCACCTTCGCGCTCTCCCTGCACGCTCCCGACGACGAGCTCCGCGACGAGCTCATCCCGGTGAACTCGAAGTGGAAGGCGGACGAGGCGATCGACGCCGCCCACAACTACTTCGTCAAGACGGGGCGCCGCGTCTCGATCGAGTACGCGCTCATCAAGGACATGAACGACCACGCGTGGCGCGCCGACCTGCTCGCCGAGAAGCTGAACAAGCGCGGCAAGGGGTGGGTGCACGTCAACCCGATCCCGCTCAACCCGACCCCCGGCTCGGTGTGGACCTCCTCCGAGGTGCACGTGCAGGACGAGTTCGTCCGCCGGCTCAACGCCGCCGGCATCCCGACGACCCTCCGCGACACCCGCGGCAAGGAGATCGACGGGGCGTGCGGCCAGTTGGCCGCGGCGGAGTAGGTCCGACCGAGTTCGGTTCGGTCCGGTTCGTCTGGTTCGTTCGGGAGGCACGGTGCGGGTTCGCACCGTGCCTCGCGTCGTTCCCGGCGTCGGATCCGCGTGTTCCCGGGCCTCGCGGCCCCGACACGCCCGGGATGTGGGCCGGGTTGGTGCTGCCGTTCACCTCTGCGTAAAGTAATCACTCGTTGCCGCTGAGGCGGAGAACGGAACGGCCGAGACGGTCACCGGGTCACAGACCAGGAGATCTTGTCCGCCACGGTTCTTCCCCGGGCAACGAAAGCCAAAGCCTCTCTGGCGATGTTCGCTTCTGCGAGCGGAGTGGGGAGTGCGTCTGGTCCTTGAGAACTCAACAGCGTGCACATTGTCAATGCCAATTTATTGACCCCGTGCCTGGTCTGCTTCGGCAGGTTGGGTCGGAGACAATTCCTTTTGGATTGAAGATTGTCAGTAGACAGTCAACGGTCAGAATCAACTCGGTTCGATGCTTTCGGGTGTCGGATCTGTAATTTTTTACGGAGAGTTTGATCCTGGCTCAGGACGAACGCTGGCGGCGTGCTTAACACATGCAAGTCGAACGATGATGCCCAGCTTGCTGGGTGGATTAGTGGCGAACGGGTGAGTAACACGTGAGTAACCTGCCCCTGACTCTGGGATAAGCGTTGGAAACGACGTCTAATACTGGATATGACTGCCGGCCGCATGGTCTGGTGGTGGAAAGATTTTTTGGGTGGGGATGGACTCCCGGCCTATCAGCTTGTTGGTGAGGTAATGGCTCACCAAGGCGACGACGGGTAGCCGGCCTGAGAGGGTGACCGGCCACACTGGGACTGAGACACGGC
>NZ_BACZ01000521.1 GCF_000333375.1 Curtobacterium sp. B18 | reverse complement strand
GAAGGGGGCTGCCGGGTGGCGGTGACGTCCACGCGCAGGGTGTCGCCGGTGAGGGCGAGGTCGATGACCGACCGGAGGACGGCGGCGTCGTCGATCGCGCTCACCACCTCGGTGCGCACCCGCACGTCGGTCGTGCCCGTCGTGGTGACGGTCCGCCCGGTCACGGTGTCGTCGGCGGTCCGCCAGTCGTGGTCGCGGGTGACGAACCGGACGCCGCGCAGGACCAGTACCCCGTCGTGGCGGACGTCGGCGACCTCCGCGCCCCGGAGGGTCACCTGCCACGGCCCGACGACGAGCACGTCCTCGACCACCGCGTCGTCCCACGTCACGTCGTCCCGCACCACGTCGTCGGTCATGTGCCCTTGCTACCAGTCGGTCAACCGGTTGCGCAATGATGGGTCCTGGAGCGACGTCGCTCCGAGGACGGGGCAGTGCTGCCTCGAGGACGGAGTGCACGCATGACCGGACGACTGACCGGCAAGACCGCCCTGGTGACCGGGGCCGGAGCGGGGATCGGACGGGCGATCGCCGACCGGTTCGTGGCCGAGGGCGCACGGGTCGTCTACGCCGACCGGGACGCGGCCGCCGCCGAGGCCGCCGCCGGGGACGCCGGGATCGCGCTCACCGTGGACATCGCCGACGAGTCGAGCGTGACGGCGGGCTTCGCCGAGCTCGCAGCCCGCGGCACCGTCCCCGAAGTCGTGGTCGCCAACGCCGGCGTCCAGCTCTTCGGGCACGACGCCAAGGTCGCCGACGTCTCGCTCGAGACGTGGGACCGCACGGTCGCCGTGAACCTGACGGGCACCTTCCTCACCGTGAAGCACGCGGTCCGGGCGATGCTCGCGGCCGGGGGCGGCGGGTCCGTCATCGTCACCGGGTCGCCGACCGGCCTGAACGGCGAGGGGGCCGACTTCGCCGCCTACTCGTCGACGAAGGGCGGGGTCCACGCGCTCGTCCGCGCGACGGCGATGGCCTACGCCCGCGACGGCATCCGCGCGAACACCGTCGTGCCGGGCTACACCGAGACGTCGCTCGTCCGGGCGATCTCCGGCGACCCCGCGTCGCGCGCGGCCATCGTTGCGCGGACGCCCCTCGGCCGGGCCGGCACACCGGACGACGTCACCGGGATCATGGTGTACCTCGCGAGCGACGAGTCGTCCTACGCGACCGGGGCCGTCTTCCGGGTCGACGGCGGCATGACGAGCCTGTAGCTCGAGGTCGCCCGGCGGCCCGGATCGGGGCCGCACCGCGTACCGCGCTTCGATCCGGATAGCGCGGGCTGGGTGTCCGGTCCACGTGGGCCGTCCACGGCGCGCGTAGCGTCACGGTCAACGACGGTCTCGCTCTGCGTCCCTCTGACGCTCCGGTGAACCCTCCCTGACCCTGAGGATCCGTTCTGGACGTCGGTCCACACCAGGGTCGAAGCGGAGCCGGCGCTCGCGAACAGGGAGCACGAGATGAGCAACTACGAGTCGAACGACGACGTCCAACAGGTCCGGGTGACGACCTACCGGTACCTCAGACGAGCGAGCCGCCGCGGGTGGGCGATCCCGGTCGAGGCCGAACCCTCGCTCGCGGACCTCGTGGGGGAACGGGGCTCGGGCGGTCCGGAGGGACGGTGATCCCCGCGGTCGACCGACCGGCACCCGAGCTGGCGTCCACCGAACTCAGCGGGACGCCCGTCCGCGAAGTGGTCCGGAGCGGCAGCGACCCCGAGGCGGCGCTCGAGTTCTACCGCGAGGTCTACGACGGCCGCGATATGGCCTTCGAGCCGTCACCGGAGGGGTTCGGGTTCCGCTACCGAGCGACCGGCGACGACCGCGTCAGCCTCCGGACCTCGTCGGTCTCGGCGGCCCGGTCCGGCATCCTCGCGCCCGAACGCCAGTACCTCCTCGCGTGGTCGGTCGAGGGCGGCATCGTGGTCGACGACGACCGTGCCGACGCCGTCACCCTCCGCCCGGGCGTCCCGGTGCTGTACCCGGCCGGACGGCCCTTCCACGTCTGGGCACCGCCCGGCACCAAGCACCTCGTGCACGTCGACGCCGACTTCCTCGAAGCGGTCGCCGTCGTCGGCACCGACTCCGCACCCGTGCCCCTCGCGTTCCCGGTGACCGCGCAGCCGGACCGGCTCGTCGGGCTCCAGACCGTGCTGCGGCGCGTCGCCCGACCGCTGCTCGACGTCTCGGTCGTCGGGCCGGAACGCGCGGCGCTCGACCTCCGGCTCGCCGAGGCGGTGCTG
>NZ_BACZ01000522.1 GCF_000333375.1 Curtobacterium sp. B18 | reverse complement strand
TCCACGGCAGCCGCCCCGCTCACGATCGGGGTGTCGCTGAAGATGTACTTCTCCCACGCCCGGACGCTCGAGTGGGCAGCCGCCGTGGCCGACATCGCCCGGACCCACCCCGCGGTGCAGTCCGGCGCCGTCGAGCTCTTCGTCGTCCCGACGTTCCCCGCGCTCGTGCCGGTGCGCGCGGTGATCGGCGACGCCCCGGTGACGCTCGGCGCGCAGGACCTGGCCTGGGCGGACAGCGGCGCCTTCACTGGCGAGGTGTCCGGTGCGGAGCTGCGCGAGATCGGTGTCGACCTCGTCGAGATCGCGCACGCCGAGCGGCGTTCCCTGTTCCACGAGACGGACGAGGAGGTCGCGGGGAAGGTGCACGCGGCCTTCCGCAACCACCTGCGACCCCTGATCTGCGTCGGGGAGACCACCCTCCCCACCGGCTCGGCCGCCACGTCGCTCCGCAAGCTCCGCGACGCGTCGGCACCGGCCGGCGTGGGCCCTGCCTCCAGTCAGACCGCCGTGGCGGACGTGACCGCGCAGCTCGACCGGTTCCTGGCGACCGCGACCGCGGACGGTCTCGCCGGGCCGATCATCGCGGCGTACGAACCCGTGTGGGCCATCGGCGCCCCGGCGCCCGCGCCCGACGAGCACATCGTCGCGGTCCTCGCCGGCATCGAGGAGCACCTCGCTGCCCGACCGGACCTCGCCGGCTCCGTCGCGATCTACGGCGGCAGCGCCGGACCGGGCCTCCTCACCCGTGGCCAGGGTCGGATCGGCGGACTGTTCCTCGGCCGGTTCGCGCACGACCCCGGGGCTATCCGGACGATCCTCGACGAGGCGGCACAGCTGAGGGCGAGCGCATGACCTCCCTGCTCGGCCTGTCCACCTACGCGTACTTCTGGCGGATGTCCGACCGCGTGCCGGACCCGATGTCGCTCGACGAGGCGATGCGCGACGCGGCAGCGCACGACGGCGTCGACCTCTTCCAGATCTGCGACCACCTGCCGCTCGACAGCGCGTCCGACGAACGACTCGCGGCGATCCGGGCGCTGGCCGACGAACTCGGGCTCGCGCTCGAGGTCGGCACCCGCGGCACGGACCCCGCGCACCTCGCGCGGTACCTCCACGTCGCCGAGGCGCTCGGCGCGACCCTCGTGCGGAGCATGTGGACGAGCGGCGACGACCAGCCCGACGCGCTCGAGACCGAGCGCCGACTGCGCCAGGCCCTCCCCGCGTACGAGGCCTCCGGCGTGACCCTCGCGCTCGAGACCTACGAGGTCGTCGCCACCCCGGACCTCGTCGCCGTCGTGCGGGCGATCGGCTCCGACCACCTCGGGATCTGCCTCGACCCGGCGAACACCGTCGCGCGGCTCGAACACCCCGCGGACGTCGTCGCGATGACCGCACCGCACGTCGTCAACTGGCACGTCAAGGACTCCGGGTTCACCCGGTCGCCGGGGTGGGTCGGGTTCCAGTACACCGGCGTCCCGATCGGCACCGGGGTCGTCGACCACGACGCCGTCCACACCGCGCTCGACCCGGACACACGGGGGATCAACCGCGTCATCGAGTTCTGGCTGCCGTGGCAGGACGCGCACGCCGGCGCCGAGGCCCACCCGGGCGAGACGCCCGCACAGACCACCACCCGCATCGAGGCGGCGTGGACCGAACACACCATCGAGTACATCAGGAGCAAGGAATCATGACCGACACCGTCACCACCACCCACACCGTCGCTGCCGGATCCGGTACGGCCGACGTCACCGTCGCCGTGATCGGTGCCGGCGGCAAGATGGGCACCCGCGTCTCGAACAACTTCGCGAAGAGCGAGTACACGACGCTCTACAGCGAGGCCTCGCCCGCCGGGCAGGAGCGCATCGAGGCGCTCGGACGGACGATCACCGACAGCGTGGAGGCCGCCAAGGTCGCCGACGTCCTGATCCTCGCCGTGCCGGACGTCCTGCTCGGCAGCATCTCCGAGCAGCTCGTCCCGGTCATGAAGTCGGGTGCCAGCATCCTGACCCTCGACCCGGCCGCCGCCTACGCGGGGCTGCTCGCGAAGCGCGACGACATCCACTACGCCGTCGCGCACCCGTGCCACCCGTCGGTGTTCCTCGAGCGCACCACCAAGGAGGAGTGGGACGACACCTTCGGGGGCATCGCCGCCCCGCAGGAGGTCATCGCGGCCTTCGACGCCTCGGAGTCCCTCGGTGACGAGGGCGACACCGCCAAGGCCGTCGCCGAGGCCGTCATCACGACCATGTACGCGCCGGTCATCCAGGTGCACTGGGTCACGGTGAAGCAGCTCGCCGTCCTCGAGCCGACGCTCGTCGAGACCATCGCGTGCATGATCGGCGACTTCCTGAACGACGCGCTCGAGGAGACCGTCACCGGCGTCGGCGTGCCCCGCGAGGCCGCCCGCGCCATGCTGTACGGCCACACCTGGATCGCCCTGACGAACGGCCTGCGCGGCTCGAACCCGTTCTCGGACGCCTGCCACATCGCGATGGGGTACGGCCGCGAGAAGCTCATCAAGGAGGACTGGAAGCAGGTCTTCGACGACAGTGAGCTCGACTCGGTCATCGCGAAGATGCTCAAGATCGACGCCGTCAAGCGCTGATCACCCCCGAGACCGGAACGCCCCGCCGACCCCCTTCCGGCGGGGCGTTCCTCGTGGTCCCCACGCCTCGGCGAGCGTGATCGAGGCGACACCCGGCACCGTGAGCGCCTGCACCGCCGCCGCGAACCACGCGGCGGCGGCCGCGGAGTGCTGCTGCGGATCCGTCGCGTCCGGCACGAGCTGCGGCCCGTAGCCGGTTTCGACCGAGGCGTCGGTCACGACCCGGCGCGGTGACGTCGCCACCGCGTTGAACCGCGGACGGAGCGTCACCGGCCCGACGTGGAGCGGCCTGCCGGCGGCGAGCCTGGAGGCGCTCATCACCACCCAGCGCTGCATCCGGACCGACTCGGTCACCTGGGCACGGCTGCGGTCGTGCATCTGCGGCGTCACGCTGAACGTCAGCGGGCCGTCCCAGTCGCCGAAGCGGTCGATCGTGCGGTTGAGCTCGGTGAAGTGCGCGCGGGTGCCGGCCACGACCTCGAGGCCGGTCCGGGCCGCCGCGGCGTCCCGGAGCGCACGCTGCAGCGGCCCGGTGGTCACGTGCGACGACGGGTCGAAGGCACCGATGCGGACCACGGGTCCGGTCGCCAGCACGTCGTCGATCGCCCGGCGCAGCAGGTCCGGGTCGTCGGTCACGAACCGGACGTCGAGTGGGGCCCCACGGGCGTCCCGCCGGGCGGAGGCGAGCACCGCGGCGACGTCGGGGTCGCCGAAGACGGGTTCGACGAGGATCGGGACACCGCCCGGCAGGTCGTCGTCGTCGGGTCGGCCGGCTGCCGGGGCGGACGACGCCAGGAGCTGGAGGGTCGGGGGCGGCNTGACCACGGTGGTCGGACCCG
>NZ_BACZ01000523.1 GCF_000333375.1 Curtobacterium sp. B18 | reverse complement strand
GGCGAACGCCGCCGGGCGACCGTCAGCCCGCTGGGGCCTCCGGACGCCCGACGGTTCGCCTGGAACTGCGCACGCTGCTCGCGCACGCACTCAGGGCAGTGCACCCCGACCGCGGCCGGCGTCTGGCACTCCGGGCAGATCGTCCGCCCGCAGCGCTGGCAGAGCACGAAGCTCTGCCGGTCCGGATGCCGGTAGCAGGTGAACGACGCCGCGGCCCTCGCGGCGGCCGATCTCGGGATCGCGATGGGCGCCGGGACCGACGCCGCGATCGCGGCGAGCGACATCACGGTGGTGAGCGGTCGGCTGACCGTGGTGGCCGAGGCGATCCGGCTCTCGCGAGCGACCCTCCGCACGATCAAGGGCAACCTGTTCTGGGCGTTCGCGTACAACGTCGCGGCGATCCCGCTCGCGATGGCGGGGCTGCTGAACCCGGTGCTCGCGGGCGCGGCGATGGCGTTCTCGTCGGTCTTCGTCGTGACGAACAGCCTGCGCCTCCGCCGCTTCACCCCCGAGTCCTGACCGCGCCGCCACCGCGCACGGCCCGCGACGTCGCCACCTGCGGGCCGGACGCGCCTGGCGCGTCGCCCGGGCCTGCCCGGTCGCGGACGCGCTCGCGCCGCTCGCCCCGTGACGCGCACAGCGAACGTGCCCCGCGCCTCCTGTCCGACGGCGCACACCATCCGCCGGAGCGCACTACGCTCGGAGGCGGTCCGCGACGCAGCGCAGCGGTGACCCGCGGGCTCGTACGTCTGAAGGCGATCCAGGAGGACCACAAGTGACCGAATCCGCTCCCGTCGACCCCACATCGACCGACGGCTGGAAGAAGCTCGCCGGCATCGCCGACGGCTTCACCCCGGACCTGCGCGGCTGGTTCGACAGCGACCCCGCTCGCGCCGAGCGCTACACGTTCCAGGCCGCCGACCTCACCGTCGACCTGTCGAAGGGCCTCGTCACCGACGAGATCCTCGCCGACCTGCTCCAGGTCGCGAAGGACACCGGCGTCGCCGAGCGCTTCCAGGCGATGCTCGCCGGCGAGCACATCAACGCGACCGAGGACCGCGCGGTCCTGCACACCGCCCTGCGCCGTCCGAAGGGCGCCTCGCCGGCGCTCGTCGTCGACGGCCAGGACGTCGACGCCGACGTGCACGCCACGCTCGACAAGGTCTACGCCTTCGCCGAGCAGGTCCGCAGCGGCGCGTGGACCGGTGTCACCGGCAAGCGCATCGAGACCGTCGTGAACATCGGCATCGGTGGCTCCGACCTCGGCCCGGTGATGGTCTACGAGGCCCTGAAGCCGTACGTCCAGCCCGGCCTCGAGGCGCGGTTCGTCTCGAACATCGACCCGGCGGACATCTACGAGAAGACCGCTGATCTCGACCCCGAGACCACGCTCTTCATCGTCGCGTCGAAGACCTTCGGCACGCTCGAGACGCTGACCAACGCCCGCCTGGCCCGCCAGTGGCTCTGGGAGCGGCTCGGCCTGGCCGACGCGTCCGACGACGAGAAGTCGAACGCCGTCGCGAAGCACTTCGTCGCCGTGTCGACCGCGCTCGACAAGGTCGCGGCGTTCGGCATCGACCCCGAGAACGCGTTCGGCTTCTGGGACTGGGTGGGCGGCCGGTACTCGGTCGACTCCGCCATCGGCACGAGCGTCGTCATCGCGATCGGCCCGGAGAACTGGGAGGAGTTCCTCGCGGGCTTCCATGCGATCGACGAGCACGTCCGCACGACGCCGCTCGAGCAGAACGTCCCCGTCCTGATGGGCCTGCTCAACGTCTGGTACTCGAACTTCCTCGGCGCGCAGAGCCACGCGGTCCTGCCGTACACGCAGTACCTGCACCGCTTCGCCGCGTACCTGCAGCAGCTCACCATGGAGTCCAACGGCAAGCGCGTCCGCTGGGACGGCTCGCCCGTCACCACCGAGACCGGCGAGGTCTTCTGGGGTGAGCCGGGCACGAACGGCCAGCACGCGTTCTACCAGCTCATCCACCAGGGCACGCGCCTGATCCCGACCGACTTCATCACGGTCGCGAAGCCCGCGCGTCCGCTCAAGGACGAGACCGGTGACGGCGGGGCAGTGCAGCCCGGGCAGGACGTGCACGCGCTCTTCCTGGCGAACTTCTTCGCGCAGACGAAGGCGCTCGCGTTCGGCAAGACGGCGGACGAGGTCCGCGCCGAGGGCACCACGGACGAGGCCATCGTCTCCGCCCGCACCTTCACCGGCAACAAGCCGTCGACGTCGATCCTCGCGCCGGAGCTCACCCCGAGCGTGCTCGGTCAGCTCATCGCGCTGTACGAGCACATCGTGTTCACCGAGGGCACGATCTGGGGCATCGACTCGTTCGACCAGTGGGGCGTCGAGCTCGGCAAGCAGCTGGCGCTGCAGATCGCCCCGGCGGTCGACGGTGACCAGGCCGCGCTGGACGCGCAGGACTCCTCGACGAAGGCGCTCATCGCCAAGTACCTGGAGCTGCGCGGCGAGTAACGCACGCACCTGACGGACAGGAGGCGCGTTGCCTGTTGTGCACCGCGCCTCCTGTCGTGGGTGGGTCGCGCTTCGGCGGGACCCGCGCGGCTCAGCGGCCGAGCGGGTCGAGGTTGAGCGTGGTGCCCTCGTAGAGGTGCTGGTCCTCGCCGAAGACCTGCACGCCCTCGTTGAGCCAGACGAGCGCCCGGACGGTGATGCCGAACCGTGCGGCGACGTCGCCGATGAGGTCGTCGGGCGCCACGGTGTACCGCGCAGGAGCTCCGCCGCCGGCGGCCGCCGTCACCGATCCGGTGGCGTTCGGGCGGGCACCGTGGTCGACCGGGTGCACGTTCGTCTGCCGGGCGGGGATCGACCACCGCACGGTCGTGACGGCGAGGACCTTGTCCGCGGCGATCTCGACGGGGACGTCCTGGCCGGGGCGGGCGGCCGAGTACGTCACGAGGGTGCCGAGGTGCGACGGTTCGACGCCGGACCCGGTGAGCGGGACCGATGCGGAGCCGGGCGTGCTCGTCGGCCCGCCGAGCGTGTGGTCGCCCACCCCGCGGTAGGTCAGGCCGTCGCCGACCTCCTTCGGCAGGTCGAACAGCCCGACCCCGACGGGGACCGGCAGCGTCGACGTGAACCCGGAGTACTCGGCGGTGAACGCGTCCGCTCCGTCGGCGACGACACGGAAGTGGAAGTGGATGCTGCCCTTCGGGGACGCGACGTCGCCCTGGGCGAGGACCGTGCCGGCCGGGATGGGCGTCAGCGTCGGTGCCGGTGCGGCGGCCTCGGTGGGCGCGGCAGTCGGTGTGCGCGGGTTCGCGGAGGCCTCGAGGAGGTCCGCGGCCGAGTCGCCGTCGGCGGTGGGTGTGTCGCTCGGGGTCGGGGAGGCACTCGTGGGCGGGGCGGACGGGGCGGGGATCGCCCCGTCCGTCCCGCGCAGCCACGAGCAGCCGGACAGCAGGACGGTCGACACCAGGACGGTTCCGACCACTGCGGTTCGTTTCATGACTCCCCCTCGGGTTCAACCGTAGCGGACTGCCGGACGTGCACACCGTCGCCCGTGCGGCGATGTGTCGGTGGACGTACGGTCGGGCGCTGTCGGCTGCACGGGTTACCGTCGGTGCATGGAGCGTTCGGAGATCCTCGCCGCGGCGGCCGCCGCGCACGCCGCCCGCATCGCCGAGGCCGGCGGTGACGACGCCGTCGCGCGCGAGCGTGCCGAGCAGGTCCGGAAGCGGGCGGACGGCCTGGTCGACCGGATCGAACGGAGCGAAGCGGCCGACGACGCCGCTCGCGACGCCGAGCGTCGTCGGGCGGGCGAGGCCGACCGTGCCGCCGCCCGCACCGAGGGCTTGCTGTCCGACTGGCACCGGATGGGGACGCGTCGCGGGGTCACCCCGGACGAGCAGGTCCGCACGGCCTGGACGGTGACGGGGGTCCCGGAGCCGGGCGACGCCCGCGCGCTGGCGAACATCCTGCTGTCGACCGCCGGGCACGCTGGACGCGTGGCCGACGCTGCACGACGGAACCCCCGGCTCTCGGGCGCCGCGAGTGCCGCCGCTCGACGCACCGTCCGTCGCTACACCGACCACGGTGCGGACATGCCGTCGCTGGGTGACGTGCTCGACGACCCCGCCGGCGACGGCGAGTGATCGCTGACCGGGGCTTTCGCGGAGCCATCCATTCGTCATTCCGTGTGTATGACCGATTGACAGGACATGGATTCGGGCTACCGGCCGAGGTCGTCGTCCGTCGTGCGCTGGTCGGCGACGGAGAACGCCTTGATCGCCTCGATCTCGTCACCGAAGAAGTCGACGCGGACGGGGTGGTCGGCGGTCGGCGGGAAGACGTCGAGGATGCCACCACGCACGGCGAACTCGCCGCGCCGGGTGACGAGGTCGACCCGGGCGTAGGCCATGTCCACCAGCTGCCCGGCGATCGTGCCGAGGTCGTTGCCGCGGGAGTCGGTCGCGAGGACGATCGGCGCGAGCGAGGTGAGGTTGCCGGCGATGGCGCAGCGCCGCGC
>NZ_BACZ01000524.1 GCF_000333375.1 Curtobacterium sp. B18 | reverse complement strand
TCCTCGCCGCGTTCGGGTGGTCGCTGTACGCGCTGTTCCTCGGTGACGCCGGGACGACCGGCATGCACATGACCTTCTCGTGGTTCGCGACCGATCCCGAGGCGAGCGACCTCTACCTCGAGGTCGCGTCGGCCGTCACGGTGTTCATCCTCGCGGGGCGGTACATGGAGGCCCGCGCGAAGCAGCAGTCCGGCGCCGCACTCCGGGCGCTGCTCGAACTCGGCGCGAAGGACGCCACGGTGCTGCGCGGGGGCACCGAGACGCGCGTGCCCGCCGCGTCCCTCGTCGTCGGCGACGTCGTGGTCGTCCGGCCGGGGGAGCGGATCCCGAGCGACGGCACCGTGCGCGAGGGCACGTCGGCCGTCGACCGCAGCATGCTCACCGGCGAGTCCGTACCGGTCGAGGTCCACGACGGCGACGACGTCACCGGCGCCACGATCAACGTCGGCGGTCGGCTCGTCGTCGCGATCACCCGGGTCGGGGCCGACACCGAACTCGCCCGGATGGGGCGGCTCATCGAGGACGCGCAGACCGGGAAGGCCGACGTCCAGCGCCTCGCCGACCGGGTGTCCGGGGTCTTCGTGCCGATCGTCATCGGGCTCGCGGTGACGGCGTTCGTCGGGTGGCTCGTCCTCGGCGGATCCCTGACGGCCGCCTTCACCGCGGCGGTCGCGACGCTCATCATCGCCTGCCCCTGCGCGCTCGGCCTCGCGACCCCGACCGCGCTCCTGGTCGGGACCGGCCGGGGCTCGCAGCTCGGCATCCTGATCGGTGGCCCGCAGGTCCTCGAGCAGACCCACGGCGTCGACACGATCGTCCTCGACAAGACCGGGACGGTGACGACCGGGACGATGACCCTGCGTGCGGTCACGGGCACGCCCGGCACCGACGACGCCGAGGTCCTCCGGCTCGCCGCCGCGGTCGAGGACGGCTCCGAGCACCCCGTCGCCCGGGCGATCGTCGCGGCCGCCCGGACCCGAGGACTCGACGTCACCGGAGCGACGCAGTTCACCGCGACCCCCGGGGCCGGGGTCCAGGCGGTCGTCGACGGCGCGGTGGTCCTCGTCGGCACGACCGCGTGGCTCGAGACGTCGTGGTCCGTCGCCGTCCCGGAGACCGTGCTGCGTGCCGTCCGGGACGCCGAGTCCGACGGTGGCACCGCGGTGGTCGTCGCGACGGACGGCCGAGCACTCGGCGTGGTCGTCGTCGCCGACACCGTGAAGCCCGAGGCTGCGGACGCCGTCCGGCGCTTCCGGGAGCTCGGGCTGCACCCGGTGCTCCTCACCGGCGACAACGAGGGCGCTGCACGCGCCGTCGCCGCCGCGGTCGGCATCGACGAGGTGCACGCCCGCGCCACCCCGGCCTCGAAGCTCGACACCGTCCGCCGCCTGCAGGCCGATGGCCGACACGTCGCGATGGTGGGTGACGGCGTGAACGACGCCGCGGCCCTCGCGGCGGCCGATCTCGGGATCGCGATGGGCGCCGGGACCGACGCCGCGATCGCGGCGAGCGACATCACGGTGGTGAGCGGTC
>NZ_BACZ01000525.1 GCF_000333375.1 Curtobacterium sp. B18 | reverse complement strand
GCGGCGGACGCCCTCGGACTGGTCCAGGGCCGGACCCAGGCGCAGATCGCCGCCGACGAGGGCATCACCCCGTCGGCCGTGTCGCAGTCCGTGCAGAAGTCGGGTGTCGCCGCACTGGTCGAGGGCCTCCGGGTCCTCGGGGACGGGGGCCGCTGATGCTCGCCGGGATCCTGCTCGCCCTCATCGGGACGGCCGACGTGGTGCGCGCCCGGACCGGCACCGACGCCGCACCACGCCGCGTCCTGGCGACGGTCGTGGTCGTGCTGCTGTGGATCGGTGTGGCGGTCGTCGCCGTGCTCGGCCTCGGGCTCACGCTCGGGTCGGTGGCCATCGCGATCGTGCTCGCCGCCCTCTGGATCGCCACGACGACGCCCGTGCGACCCGCCGACACCCGGGCGTCCGCCACGCCACGACCGGTCTGGTGGCGTCGTTCGGGTTCGTGGCCGTCGGTCCTGCTCGCGGTCGCCCTCGCGGTGCTGCTGCTGTCGACCCCGTCCGCCGATCCGTCGGGGTTCGTCGTCGAGTGGCAGCGCGGGTCCGCCCCGGGGTTCGTCGCCGCCGTCCCGCTCGCCGCGATGGTCGGTGGCGTCGGTGCGGCGCTGTTCCTGGTCGACTCGGCGAACGTGGTCGTCAGCCAGGCCCTGCCGCCCGGGCTCTCCCCCGACACCGTCGGCCGGGCGGTCGCGGACGACGGCGGCCGGCGGCTGTTCGGACGACGTCCCAGACGAGACGCCCCCGCAGCCGAGCGCGAGCGCGCCGGCGACGACGACGGCACCGCGCTGCTCAAGGGCGGCCGGATGATCGGTCCGATCGAGCGCCTGCTGCTGGCCGGCTTCTCGCTGGTCGGGGCCTTCCCCGTCGTCGCGGCCCTGATCGCCGCCAAGGGCATCGTCCGCTTCCCGGAGATCCGCCGCGAGACGACCGGGTACCAGGCGGAGTACTTCCTCATCGGCAGCCTGGTGAGCTGGGCGATGGCGTTCGCCGCGGCCGGCATGTGCTGGCTGCTCGCACAGGGCTGACACGCAGCGCCCAGGTGACGCACGGTGAGCGCACCGTCGTCGCCGGGTACCGTCGTCCCCGTGAACGGAGTCGGAGTCCTCGACGAGGCCGGCCGCCTGCGGCTGCTCGGTGCCGGTGCGACCGGTGCCGCGTTCGCCGTCGTGCTCGTCGTCCTCGTGGCGTCGTCGTGGACGGAACCGACCCCTGCGCTGCTCGTCGGCCTCGGCATCCCGTCGGCCGCCGTCGGCACCACCATCGCGGTGGTGCTGCAGCGCCGCTCGTGGCGCGCCGAGGGCGGGTACGAGCGGAGCGTCGTCGTCCGGAACTGGGTGCTCGACGGCGAGGTGCCGTCGACCGTGCCGGCCGCCGAGTGGATCCCACTCGTGCAGGCGCAGGCCGAGCGCGAGGTCGCCGGCTGGGGGAAGATCGTCCTGTCGACCATCTGGATCCTGATGACCTGGTCGATGCGCGACCAGCACGGACCCGTCATCACGACCATGCTGATCCTGCTCTGGATCGGCCTCGGCACGTGGAGCGCGCTCTGGGTGATCCCCCGCGCGCGGGCCGCCAAGCGACTGCTCCGGCGCGGGGTCGCCACGCCGACCTGATCCCCCGCGGGCCCGGCCTGGGTACGCTCGCCGTCATGCAGAGTCGCACCCTCGGCCGTACCGGCCGCACCGCGTCCGTCGTCGGCCTCGGCACCTGGCAGTTCGGCGGTGACTGGGGTCCCGTGTCGGACGCCGACGCGAACGCCGTCATGGACGCCTCCGTCGAGTCCGGCGTCACCCTGTTCGACACGGCCGACGTCTACGGCGACGGCCGGAGCGAGCAGCTCATCGGCGCGTGGCGCTCGGCGAACCCCGACGTCCCGCTGACCATCACGACGAAGATGGGCCGACGCGCCGAACAGGTGCCGTCCAACTACGTCGCCGCCAACTTCCGCGAGTGGGTCGACCGCTCGCGCCGCAACCTGCAGCAGGACACCCTCGACCTCGTCCAGCTGCACTGCCCGCCGACCGAGGTCTACGCCGACGACGCCGTGTACGACGCCCTCGACGCGCTCGTCGCCGACGGCTCGATCGCCGCCTACGGCGTCAGCGTCGAGACCACCGACCAGGCCCTCACCGCGATCGCCCGTCCCGGCGTCGCGACCGTCCAGATCATCCTCAACGCGTTCCGGCTGAAGCCGCTCGACCGCGTGCTCCCGGCCGCACGGGAGGCAGGGGTCGGCATCCTCGCGCGCGTCCCGCTGGCATCGGGGTTGCTGTCCGGCAAGTACACGGCGGACACGTCCTTCGCCGAGGGCGACCACCGCAACTACAACCGCCACGGCGAGGCGTTCGACCAGGGCGAGACCTTCAGCGGGGTCGACTTCGAGGACGGCGTGCGTGCCGCGCAGGTCTTCGCGGCGTCGCTGCCGGACGCCGTCCCGGTCCCGCAGGCCGCGCTCGCGTGGGTCATCGCCCAAGACGGCGTCACCGCGGCGATCCCGGGTGCGCGCAACCCCGAGCAGGCCCGGTCGAACGCCGGCGCCGGCTCGCTCCCCGAGGTGCCCGGCCTCGACGAGACCGTCCGCGAACTGTACGACGAGTGGTTCCGCGCCGCCGTGCACGACCGATGGTGAGGCCGGCGGCCGTCGGCGCGGCGCTCGCGGCCCTCACGGTCCTGGCGCTCATCGCGGGCGGGACGACCCCGGCGGACGGTACCTCGCGGTCCGCTCCCCCGTGGCCCGCGCCGACGACCCTCGCCGAGCACGCGGACGACGCCGGACTGCGGAACGTCTGGGGCGAGCGACTCGCCGAGCACGTCCACACCCACCTGACGATCCTCGACGGCGACGAGCCCGTGACGGTGCCGGCGAACGTCGGGCACTCGGACGCCAGGCGGTTCGCCGCGCAGCTGCACACGCACGACACCTCGGGCATCCTGCACGTCGAGTCGCCCGTCCGTCAGACGTTCACGCTCGGGCAGTTCTTCGACGAGTGGGGCGTCTCGCTCGGTCCCGCGCACGTCGGCGGGCTCCGCGGCGAGCTCACCGTGTGGGTCGACGGCCGACGGTACTTCGGCAATCCGCGCTCCATCGCCCTGACGAACCGCCGCGAGGTCGTGCTCGACGTCACGACGATCGGCGAGGTGCCGCGCCTGCCGCAGCCCTTCGACTGGCCACCGCAGTACCGCTGACCCCGGTCAGGCCTCCTTCGGGGCGGTCCAGGACCGGTCGAGGTCCCACTCGTCCACCGCCCCCGCCGGCAGCTGCCACACGTACTCGTTCTTGAGCTTCCGACCGTCCTCGCGGAAGGGCCCGGTGCGGTACGGGTAGAACGCCACCGTCGGTAGGGTCCCGGGCGGCGCGGTCCGGATCGCGTTCGAGAAGTCCTTGTTCAGCCGCCGCAGTTCGGCGACGACGGCAGGGCGGGCACCGTCGGCGTCGAATCCTGACGCGCCGGACGCGAGCTGGAACGCGATGTGCAGCTGCCGGTCGCCGCGGTCGTCCTCGTAGCTGATGAGCCGGTGGTTCTCGACCGCCTCGAGCAGCGCCGGGTCGCCGTAGACCACGTCGCGGACGACGTCGGGTGCGACGACCGCGCCGTTGTAGTCGACGGACAGGTCGGACCGGCCGTAGTGGAACAGCAGCGGCAGGTCGAGCTGGGCGGAGTCGGCGAGCGCGTCGAACCCGTGCTCGCGCAGGGTCCGGCGGACCGCGGGCATCCGCACGACGTGCCCACGGTCGTGGATGTTGTACCGGATCCGGGGGCTGATGTTCTCGGACCGGGCGATCGTCACGACGAGTTCGCCGCGCTCGTTCGTCTCGATGAGGTACCCGAACGGGTTGAACTGGAACACCATCGGCAGGACGCCGTACTCCCCCTGCTTCGTCAGCGCCGCCGACAGCTCCGGTGACGCCGCGATCGCCCGCCGCAGTTCGACGGAGAACGGGGTCTCGATGCCGAGGTTGATCTCGAGGTCGCTCGCACCGTAGGACCCGAGCACCGCCTGCGCGTACTGCTCGATGTGCGCGCGCATGTTCTCGCTGATGCCCTCGCCGCCGAACGCCGCGACGATCGTGTACGCGCTCCAGTCGAGCCGGTCGTCCTCGAACAGCGCCTTGAGGAACGGCGGGTAGCTGCAGATGACGTACGTGAAGTCGGTGCCGAACTCCCGCATCGTCTGCACGATCTTGTCGCGGTCCGGCCCGATCGACTTGATCATCGAGGACTCGGTGAGCGACGCCGTCACGTTCATGCCCGTGGCCCACGCCCCGAGCGAGAACGCGTTGAGCACGAACGGCTGCTTCGGCAGACCCTTCGCGGTCCGCGAGAACCCGAGCTGCAGCAGCTGCCGGGTCGCCTGCCGTTCGTCGGGGCCGCGGACCCAGCTGGTGGGCGTGCCGCTCGACCCGCTCGACTCGTCGACGACCACGCCGCGGCGGGGCAGCCGACCGTCGACGCAGCGCTCGGGGATGCTCCAGCGCTTGACGTAGGAGTCCTTGTCCATCTCGGGCAGTCCCGAGATCGCTGCGGCGATCCCGCCACGCGTGTCCAGCCGGGAGGCGCGACCCGCCTCCGCCAGGAAGGCCCCGTAGGCGGGCACCCGCCGTGCAGCGCGCTCGGCCGTCCGCCAGGCACGCCAGCGTCCGAGGGTCCAGCGGAGCGGCTCGATGCCCGGCGTGAGCAGGAGCTTGTGCGTGCCGACGCGCGGCATGAAGCGCGCCACGACCGTCTCGACGACCCAGACCACCGAGAACACCGCCGCGCGCTTCACCGGGCACCCCCGACCGTCATCGCCGATGCGGGTCTGCGGTGCGCCAACGGCGGCGGGGCGCTGTGGCCGAACCGGAAGAGCATCCACGCCATCCGGCCGTCGGACTCGTCCACACCGGCCCGTTCCACGAAGGCCTCGTGCGACCGCGGGTTCGTGATCACGGTGCCGAACGGGTGCAGGGCGACGCCCCGCGCCGTCAGCTCGAGCCAGATCCGCATGAACGTCCGGCCGGCCTCGACGTACTCGGCCGGCGACGAGAACGGTCCCTCGAGCCAGCCGAGCTGCCGGACGCCGCGCATCGTCGACAGGTACACG
>NZ_BACZ01000526.1 GCF_000333375.1 Curtobacterium sp. B18 | reverse complement strand
CGCGGACGGAGAAATTGCCTTCCGTCTGCTCGCCGAAGTGCTGCCAGACGGCGCCGCACAAGTAGCGAACTCCGTTGTCGAATGCCTCGCCGCGAGCTTTCGCAGCCGCCAGGACCGCCAGCACCTCGGCCGTGTTCACGAGACTCGACGCGCCGTACGGGCTGAGCGCCCAGCCGCCGTCTGGGTTCTGGAGCTCGATCAGCCGCCGGGCCGCGTCGAGCTTCTGACCCTCGTATTCGCCGAACGCAGGCGACTTCTTGGTGGCGCGCATCGGTCCTCGCTCCTCGTCTTACAGAACGCGGGCGGACCGACACTGTAAGACCAGCGGGCGCACCGTCAGCCGTCAATCTAGTGCTGCGCCAGCACCGGGACCAGTGCAATCAGCAATCGAATCTCCTGGCCGCGCCTGGCATCTGATGAAGATGGGAAGTACCACCTCATGAACGATCTCGAACAGTGGGGGAAGCGTTCGTCCGGGTTCGCAGTCAACCGGACGGAGCGCACGCACAACCAGGCCATGCAGAACATCGTCAACGAGGCGCGTGAAGTCGGCATGCGCCTCGACGCGGAGGCCGCCGTCGCTGCGCGCTTCATGGAGCGGGCTGTCGACCTCGACAACCACCGCAAGGCCCTCGCCGGGGACGACCCGACGCTCAACGCGGTGCTGCTGCGGATCGAGCTGGGCTTCGTCGCGAAGGGCGAGCGGCACCAGCGCGGCTTCAACTCGGGGTTCCGGCTGTGAGCGCCGAGCTGACGGACGAGGACCGCGCCGCCATCCTCGTGGAGTTCGCGACGCACGCCCGCGCCGTCCGTGCCGAGGTGGACAAGGTCGCGGACGCCGTAGCGGGCGACGACCTGCTGCTGCGGTCGCAGCTGCGCCTGGTCGAGGAGTGGTTGTGGTGAGCGTCCTGCTGGCCGTCGCCCTCGTCGTCGCGGCCGGGCTGGTCGTCGCGGTGGCCGTCTTCGGACTCGTCGCCCTGGCGATCGGCCCGTCGGCCGCCGAACGCGTAGCCCGCGCACAGTTCGAAGCGCAGCGGGCCGTCGACCGCGACCATCAGGCGGCCCGCCGGGCCATGAACGACGCGGCCGGCCAGTCCTGGCGCAACCTCGCGGACTGACGATGTTCGAGAAGCTCTTCTTCAAGATCTACCTCTGCTTCGCGGCCGTTCTCGCGAGCGCCATCGCCGTCTACCTGACCGTCCGGATCATCGAAGCCATCTGGTGGCAGCTGCTGATCTGCTTGGCCGTAGCGAGCCTCATCGCCGGAATCGCGTTCTTTCTGTGGGCGCGATTCCGGCGCTGGTAACGCCCCGAGCGAGCGCATTCCGGTCGGTGTTGTGGAATGCGCCTAACTCATTGACCAATGCATTCGTGCATCGCATAGTAAGACGTGCTGATGCACAAATGCATCGACGTCAACTCATCACCCTCTCACACCCGAAAGGAGGTCTATTCGTCATGCCCAAAAAGAAAATCAACCGGTCCCGTTCCCCGCGCGGCCCGCGACGCCTATCGGTGCGCAGCGTCATGCGCCGCGAACCGGACGTCACCAAGATCGCAAGCACCCTCGCCGCGCTCGCGATCGCCCAGGCCGAGAAAGAGGCCGAAGCGTCCCGCAAGGAGGCTCCTCATGACTAGCCGCGAGATCG
>NZ_BACZ01000527.1 GCF_000333375.1 Curtobacterium sp. B18 | reverse complement strand
CGCCCGCCCCGGGTCGACCGCGATCTTCGACGACCCGCGCGTGGATCGACTCGCGGAACGTCGCACTCCCCGCGGGAACCACTCGCGCCAGGGCACGATCCGCGCCAGGATCGAGGGGTGACCGACCACGAGCAGCGAACGACACCGGGCGCGCCCTGCGCGCCGCGGCCGAGCTCCCCGTCGGCACGGTGAAGGTGAACGCCGTGTTCGGGGGCGCCCCGGGCGGCAGCGCCCAGCCCCGGGGGGCCTCGGGTGCCGGGTTCGGGTACGGCCCGCACCTGCTCGACGAGCTGACCACCACGACCGTCGTGCACCTCGAGGCGGCACCGCCCGCCGGGGGCGCACGGTGAGCGCGGACGTCCGGCTCGTCCGGGAGCTCGTCGCCGCGGTCGACGACCGCGAACCGCTCGTCGTCGTCATCGGCGACTGCATCCTCGACCGCTGGACCGTCGGCGAGGCGGAACGGGTCTCGCGCGAGGCACCGGCCCCGGTGGTCCGCGTCACCGGGACGGTCGCGGTCCCCGGCGGCGCGGCGAACACCGCCGTGAACGCCCGCGCGCTCGGCGCACGCGTCCGGATGGTCGGGCTGCTCGGCGACGACGAGGCCGGTGTCGTGCTCCGCGAACGCCTCGACGCCGCCGGGGTGGACACGTCCTGCATGGTCGTCGTCCCCGGCACGCGCACCACGACGAAGTCGCGCGTCGTCGGCGGCGACCGGGTCGTCGTCCGCGTGGACGAGATCGCCGCCGAGCCGACGGCCGAGCACGGGGTGCGTCTCGCCGGTGCCGTCGCCCGTGCGCTCCGGTGCGCGGACGCCGCGGTCGTCTGCGACTACGGGCTCGGCGTGGACCCGGCCGACGTGGTCCCGGTGCTCGACGCCGACCGTCCCGCCGCGGTCGTCGTCGACGCGCACGACCTCACCCGCTGGGCGCACCTCCGACCCGACCTCGTCACGCCGAACGCCGGCGAGGCCGGGGCACTGCTCGATGCGTCGCTCGGGACCGGCAGCGAACGGGCCTCGGCGGTCGTGGA
>NZ_BACZ01000528.1 GCF_000333375.1 Curtobacterium sp. B18 | reverse complement strand
ATGACCCGTGCGCGCCGCTCGATGGTGATCGTCACGTGCTTCCAGCCGTCGGACATCGAGGCCGAGCGCATGGGGCACGGCACCGTCGCCCTCGCCGAGATCCTCGCCGAGGTCCGCGCGCGCACCACCGCCGAGTACGTGCCGGACGACTCCGACCCGCTGCTCGTCGACCTCGCCCGCCGGCTCGAGATGCGCGGCATCCCGGTCGCGCTCGGGCACCGCGGCAAGCTCGGCCTCGTCGCCGCGCACGGCGGGGTGTGCGTCACGATCGAGACCGACGCGACGCTCGTGCAGGGGTCGCTCCGCGAGTCGCTGCGCCTCCGCCCCGAGGTCCTGCGCCGACTCGGCTGGCACTACGTGCGCGTGCACGCGTTCCAACTCTTCTCCGACCCGGACCGCGTCGCGAACACCGTCGCCCAGGTGCTCGGCGTCGACCGCGGCGTGACGCAGGAGATCTCGATCCCGCCGATCCCCGCCCGCCGATGAGCACGTCGGATCTCGATCCCGGCGTGCCCGCCACCGGGCCCGCCCGCCGATGAGCCCTCGGCCGAGCCGGCGGGCCTCCCGGCCGGCCGGTCCGGTGACGCCGGAGACCGACCAACTGGTGGGCACGTGGTCGCGGGCCGACGACGCGTCGTCAGCCGCGCCTCCCGACCGCCCGGCGACCGACGGCGGCGAGCCGGAACCGCGTCCAGGAGGCGCGGCTCGGCCCCGCCGCCGCGTCACCACCCAGCCGGTGCCGGGGTACGACCCGGTGGCGCCGCCGGAACCGGCGCGGCACCGCGACGGGGAGAACGACGACCAGCTGCGGCGGGACGTCCCGCCCCACTGGTAGCGGGTAGCCTGTCCTGCGATGACTGACACCGTGCGGGAGCGCCCCGACTGGCAGACCTGGCCGAACCTGATCTCGCTGGTCCGCCTGCTGCTGATCCCGGTGTTCGTCTGGCTCGTCGTCGCCGGACACCCCGGCTGGGCACTCGTCACGCTCGTCGTCATCGGCGTGAGCGACTGGGCGGACGGCTTCATCGCCCGCAAGTTCGACCAGGGGTCGAAGCTCGGCAAGGCCATCGACCCCGTCGCCGACCGCCTCGCGATCATCGCGATCGTGCTGTCGCTCGTGCTGACCGGGCTGCTGCCGTGGTGGGTCGTCGCCGTGGTGGTGCTCGTCGACCTGGTGCTCGTCGTGCTCTCGAGCGTGCTGTTCCACGGCAACCCGGACCTCGACGTCACGTGGACCGGCAAGATCCGCTCGGCGCTGCTGTTCGTCGGCCTGCCGGTGCTGCTGTTCTCGGCCGTGCACACCGTCGACGAGAACGCGCCGTGGGTCCGGGTCGTCGCCCTGGTGTTCGTGTACCTCGGCACCGTCGGCCACGTGCTCGCGGGTGCGCAGTACGCGGTGGCGATGTTCGCCAAGCGCCGCTCGGTCGCCGCCGCGCGCTGACGCCGCGCGCCGCCGNTGCGCCCCGCACGACGAAAGTCCGCCCGAGGCACGCGATCGCGCGGTTCGGACGGACTTCGGTGGTGCGCCGGACTAGAGCTTCGTCGTGCCGCCGATGCCGGGACCCTCGGGAGCGGTGGACGGTGCCACGTGCGCACCCCCGCCGGTGGCCACGGCGCCGCCGTTCTGCGAACGGAGCAGGTCGCGGATCTCGAGCAGCACCTCGACGTCGGTGGGCGGGACGTCCTGCGGCGTCTGCTCCTCGTCGTTCTTGACCCGCTCGAACGCCACCTTCTTGAGGTGGTTCACCGGCAGCACGAGGGCGAAGTAGACCACCGCGGCGACGATGACGAAGTTGATGACCGCGCCGATGATCGCACCGAACTTGAGCTCGGCGGGATCGGTGCCCGTCGCGGTCGGGATCTTCAGGATCAACGCCGTGTCGAGCGAGGACGCGTTGAACACGGCCCCGATGAGCGGGTTGATGAGTGCGTTGACGATGACGGTCACGATGGCGGTGAACGCCGCACCGATGACGACTGCGACGGCCAGGTCGATGACGTTGCCGCGGAGCAGGAACTCCTTGAACCCCTTCACGGGACTCCTTCCGGGTCGAGGACGGCCGCCGGACGGCGACGCTCTCAACCTACCGAGGAGTCCGGACGACGGTCAGGACGCGGCGGGCTTCGGCGTGGTCGAGGCGGCGGGCTTCGCGGCCGCGGGCTTCGACTCGGTCTTCGCGGGCGTCGACGACGACGAGCCGGACGAGCCCGACGACTCCGACGAACCGGACGACTCCGACGAACCCTTCGGGGCCGGACGGGAGTCGGTGCGGTAGAAGCCGCCGCCGTTGAACGTCACGCCGACCGGCGAGAAGACCTTGCGCAGGACGCCTCCGCACGCCGGGCACTCGGTGAGCGTGGCGTCGGAGAAGGACTGCTTGATGTCGAAGGCGTTGCCGCACTCCGTGCAGCGGTACGAGTAGGTGGGCACCCTAGCTCCGGAAGGTGATGATGCGGGACGGCGTGATGATGCCGTCGACGGGTTCGTCGTGGGTCTCGCGCGGGACCTCGTCGAGGTACTCCGCGTCGAAGATCACAGCATAGACGGGCGGTCGGTTCGCCATCGACCCGAGGGTCTTGTCGTAGTAGCCGCGTCCCCAGCCCATCCGGACGCCGTCGTGGCCGACCGCCGCGGCCGGGGCGAGGATCGCGTCGACGTCGTTGATCGCGAGGGGGGAGAGGACCTCACCGACGACCTCGGGCACACCGGCGATCCCCTCGGTCTCCGAGACGCCGTCGCCGACCGCCCAGTCGAGCAGCCCGTCCTCGCGCGTGATCGGCAGGAGCACCCGGATGCCGCGTTCGAACGCCCAGTCCAGGAACGGCCGGACGTCCGGCTCGTCCGGCGCCGAGAGGTACACCGCGATCGACTCGACCTGCCGCTCCTCGGCGAAGCGCTGCAGGGTCGCGGTGAGCGACTCGGTGTCCGTCTCGCGTTCGGTCGTGGTCCGGGTGCGCCGCCGCTGCCGGAGCTCGGCTCGCAGGGCGCGCTTCTCGTTCCCGAGATCGGCGGTCATGCCGAGGAGTCTACCGAGGGCACGTGTTGCGGCTTTCCGCCGCCGAGCGCGGGAAGCCGTGTCCTCCGTAGCGACGACATGCCCCGTCCAAGGGTCATCCGATACCGTCCAGGCATGGGCTTCCAGATTTCGAAGGCCGTGATCCCCGCCGCAGGCCTGGGCACGCGCTTCCTCCCCGCCACCAAGGCGATGCCGAAGGAGATGCTCCCCGTCGTCGACAAGCCGGCCATCCAGTACGTGGTGGAAGAGGCCGTCGGCGCGGGGCTCACCGACGTGCTGATGATCACGGGCCGCAACAAGAACGCGCTCGAGAACCACTTCGACCACGTGTCCGAGCTCGAGGAGACCCTGAAGAAGAAGGGCGACCACGAGAAGCTGCAGAAGGTGAACCAGTCCACGGACCTCGCCGACATGCACTACGTCCGCCAGGGCGACCCGCTCGGCCTCGGCCACGCCGTGCTCCGCGCGAAGATGCACGTCGGCCGCGAGCCGTTCGCCGTGCTCCTCGGCGACGACATCATCGACGCCCGCGACCCGCTGCTCAAGCGCATGATCGAGGTCCAGGGCGAGAAGAACGCCACCGTCGTCGCGCTGCTCGAGGTCCCGGAGTCGCAGACCCACCTGTACGGCATCGCCACGGTCGAGGAGACCGACACCGACGACGTCGTGAAGATCACCGGGCTCGTCGAGAAGCCCCCGCAGGGCGAGGCGCCCTCCAACCTGGCGATCATCGGTCGCTACGTCATCCGCCCCGAGGTCTTCGACGTCCTCGAGAAGCAGGAGCCGGGCAAGGGCGGCGAGATCCAGCTGACCGACGCGCTCATGAAGATGGCGAACGCCGAGGAGTGGACCGGCGGCGTGTACGGCGTCGTGTTCCGTGGACGCCGGTACGACACCGGTGACAAACTCGACTACATCAAGGCGATCGTCCAGCTCGCCTCGGACCGCGAAGACCTCGGCCCCGACCTCAAGTCGTGGCTCAAGGAGTTCAACGCGGGCGAATAGACGACCCGTCGCCGAACGGGTCCGGGGATCATCCCCGGGCCCGTTCGACGCTCCCGGAGGAACCAGCGCGATGACGACGATCCCGACCCTGTCCCACGGGCGGGTCACCATCCGGCCCCTCCGCCTCCGTGACACCCGTGACCTCGACGTCGCCCTCGCGACCAACCGTTCCTGGCTCCGCACGTGGGAGGCCACGAACCCCTCCGGACACGTCTCCACCGACGTCCGCGGCAGCATCCGCGCGCTCCAGGCCAACGCCCGCGCGGGGCTCGGGCTCCCGTTCGCGATGGAGCTCGACGGCCGCTTCGTCGGGCAGCTGAACGTCTCCGGCATCACGTACGGCTCGCTGGCCAGTGCGTCGATCGGCTACTGGGTGGTCGAGGACGCCGCCGGCCACAACGTCACGCCGATCGCCGTCGCACTGGCGGTGGACCACTGCTTCCGCGTCGTCGGCATCCACCGCATCGAGATCTGCATCCGCCCCGAGAACGCGCCGTCGCTGCGCGTCGTCGAGAAGCTCGGCTTCCGGTACGAGGGGCTCCGCCGCCGCTACATCCACATCAACGGCGACTGGCGCGACCACTTCTGCTTCGCCCTCGTGGCCGAGGAGGTCCGCGAGGGCGTCCTCGAACGCTGGGTCCGCGGCCAGGTGCCGCCCGGGCTCGGTTCCGTCCCGCTCGCGGCGCGCGACGAGGCGGCGATGCCGCTGCACACCACGCCCCGCGTCTGACCCGAGGGTCCGGTCCGTCCGGCGCGACGGCCCGGGAGGCGCGGCTCGTCCCCGGTGATTTCGTCGCGACACGCGCAACACGCGTCCGGCAATCACCGGACGGGGGAACCCCCGCCCCTACCGTGTCCCCATGGCAGGTATCGGCTCCTGGGGCGGCGGCATCGTCCTGCTCATCGCGGCCGTGCTCTGGCTCGTCTACCTCATGCCGTCCTGGGCGGCCCGTCGGCAGTACCTCGCCACCGAGCGGAACGCGATCCGGCTGCAGCAGACCCTCCGGATCCTCGCGCAGACCGCCGAGCTGCCGGACGAGGTCCGCATCGAGATGAACGCGAAGTCCCTCGCCGAGGCCCAGCGGGTCGCGAAGTCGGAAGAGGCGAAGCGCACCGCGATCGTCCGCGCGCACGAGGCCGCCCGGCAGCGCGAGATCACCCGTCGCCTCGCCGAGCAGGCGCCCGCGCTCGAACGTGCCTCGTCGGTCCCCGCCCTCACCGCGATGCGCATGCGCCGGTCGCGGCTCGGCGCCACCCTGCTCGGCACGGCGGGTCTCGTCGTCGCCGTCGTCGTGTTCGTCTCCGTGCCCACCGCCTGGCTCGTCGGCGTCGCCGGCCTCGTCGCCGTCGGGGGATCCGCAGCGGTCCTCGCGCAGCTGCACCAGGTCGCGACGGCGCGGAAGGCGCGGACCGCGACGGCCGTGCCGGAGCCCAGCCGCGCCTCCAGGCCCGCGAGCGAGTGGACGGACCCGGCGCCGCCGCTGTCCACCCAGCAGGCGGCCGAGCCCGCTCGTGATCGCAGCTGGACGCCGAACAGCATGCCGAAGCCGCTGTACGTCGAGCGCCCGAAGGGGCCGGTGGCATCGCCGGAGTCGTCGGCGGAGCTCGCCGCGCGACTCAGGGAGCGCGTCGCCGCGGCCAAGGCGGAAGCCGAGGCCGAAGCGGCCGCGATCCGTGCCGCCGAGACCGACCCGTCGCTCGCCCGGGTGTCGCGCATGCGCCCCGACGTCGAGGAGGCCGTCGCGTCGCTGTCCGCGCACGACCAGGGCCGACTCGCGGAGCGTCTGGGACTCCGAGCCCCCGTGACGGAAACCGCGGCCGCCGAGCCGTCGATCGCACCGTCGCCCGCACCCGCCGCGCCCCCGGCACCGCCGAGCAAGTGGGCGGGGATGGGGGTCATCGACGACGACGGCTACCAGCAGACCGACCTCGACGCGATCATGCGTCGGCGGCGCGCCGTCTGAGTGGTCGATTTCGGATCGACCGCGCGCTGGTGCTAGTGTGGTCGAGCACTTGGGGCTATGGCGCAGTTGGTAGCGCGTCTCGTTCGCAATGAGAAGGTCAGGGGTTCGAATCCCCTTAGCTCCACTCCACGGCAGAAGGCCACCCGATCGGGTGGCCTTCTCCCGTTCCCGGGGTCGTCCGACGTCAGCCGGGGACGCTGTCCGTCAGGACGCCCGCGTGCGCGAGGTCGGAATGGATCGCGTTCGCGGCCTGCTCGAAGGCGCGGTTGCCCCGTGCGATCCCGAGCGCACCGCCCTTGAGCGCCGACTTCCCGGCACCGCGCAGGAGCCGCGCGACCGTCCGGCCGTCCGGTGTCACCATGATCTGCACGTCGAGCCGGGTGTGGAACGTGCGGTCGTTCGCCATCCCGCCGATCAGCAGGGTGAGGCCCATGCTGCCGCGGGTGGCGCGGAGGGCTCCCTGCTCGCCGTCCTCGACGGTGTAGCCCTCGCGGGCGAGGGTGCCGCGGACGCGGGTCCGGACCGACTCGGGGTCGGCGGCGACGAAGAAGTCGTGGCTCTCGGGCATGTGCGTGCTGATCCTCTCGATGGTGGTTCCTGCCAGCGATCATGCCGTGCCGTCGCCTACCCTGGGAACCACCATGACTGCTTCCCTGACGCGCCGCTCCCTGCTGTCCCTCGCCGGGGTGACCGGGATCGGGCTCGCCGTCGCCGCGTGTTCGTCGGGGGACGACGGCACGGACGCGGGCGGGAGCACGGGTCGGGCCGCGTCCGGCAGCGGATCGTCCACGCCCGCCGCGAAGCCGGTCGCGAAGGCGCTCACCCCGGCGAAGGTCCCGCTCGCCGGCGGCGTGACGATCACCGTGGCCGGCTCCGGGCTGGCCGCGGTCAAGGGCGTCACGGTCGGTGGCATCGCCGCGCGCGACGTGACGGCGACCGCCACGACGGTGACGTTCACGGCACCGCACCAGGCGATGTACACGCCCGGGGCGGCGGACGTCGCGCTCTTCACGACCACGATCGAGCCGTCACCGTCGGCGAACCAGTCCTCGGACGGCAACGGCAGCGCCGCGAACGACGGGCAGACCGGGGCGACCCAGGACTCCGCGACCGCCACGCCCACACCGACCTCCTCGCCCGTCCCGGATGCCTCGACCGCGGTCGCGACGACGAGCCTCGCGTACGCGGCGCTGACGGACGTCGACCGGCAGCTCGAGTACGCGATGGCGCACTGGAAGGACTACAACCTCGCCGAGTACGGCACCATGAACCCGATCGGCGGCGACTGCGCGAACTACGTCTCGCAGACCCTGATCGCCCGCGGCTGGCAGCAGCGCTCGGACTGGTACAACCGTGCGGCCGGCGCCGAGCACTCCGCGACGTGGACCTACTGCCCGACGATGGACCCGTGGCTGAGCGCGAACGCCGCCGAGTTCGGGCTCACCCGGCGGTCCCTCGACGAGCGCGACAAGGTCAAGGTGGGCGACATCGTGTTCTACGACTGGAACGACAACGACTCGCCGGACCACACCACGATCGTCTCCGAGGTGTTCACCGAGCCGGACGGCACGATCCGCATCAAGTCGGCGAGCCACAACCAGGACGGCCCGTACCGCGACCTCGACGAGATGATCACGGTGCAGCACCCGGGCGGCACCGCCTGGTTCCACACCTTCGACGCGTAGCGCCCGCGCCGCCGCGCGCCAGGCGCGCGTCAGGACGCCGCCGCCCGTCAGGGGTAGCCGAGGAACCAGAGCAGCACGACGGCGACCGGTTGCAGGCACACGCCCACGACGAGCCACGCGACCGCCCGGCGTCGCGTGCCGACGAACACGTCCGACCCGAGCAGCGGCGCCGTCGGCATGAGCAGACGGGGCAGGGACTGCTGCGGCAGGAACACCGCCACGAGGTACAGCCCGTACGCCGCGGTGAACGCCCACACGTCGACGCCGAGCGCACGGACCGACCTCCGGGTCCAGAACCACACCGCGCCGGCGAGCACCGCCACCACGAGCACGATCCCGAACGGCCCGAGCCACGTCCGGGCCATCGTGAACCACGGGGTGAGCGGCGCGAAGTGCTGCCGGCCGACGAAGCCCACCCACCAGGACAGCTCGGTGTCGAGGTACGCGTTCGGCCGCCCGGTCACGGCCGAGGCGATCACCGGCCACGCCAGCCCGGCCGCGGCGACGACGAGCCCCGACACGACGATCGCGACGGCGTCCCGGACCGGCAGCGTCCGGCGCTCCGCGACCCACCGCGCGACGAGGTGCACCGCGAGCGCGACGGCCAGCGCGAGCACCCCGGGCTTCGTGAACGCCGCCACGAGCCCCAACGGCGCGATCAGCCAGTACCGCCGCCGGATGAGCGCCAGGAGCGCCCCGAAGAGCAGCAGCAGGAACGTGCTCTCGGCGTAGGCGACCTGCAGTAGGAAGCCGGTCGGCCCGAAGGCGAAGAGCGCGGTCGCCCAACGTGCCCGGTGCGAGCAGCCCACGGCCAGCACGAGCCGGTACAGCAGGACGCACGCGCCGGCACCGGCGAGGGTCGCGACGAGCACACCGGCCACCCAGAACGAGCCGCCCGTGAGCGGCATGACCGCGCGCACGATCGTCGGGAACACCGGCAGGAACGCCCAGGCGTTCGGAACGACGTGCCCCGCGTCGTCGAGGGGGAGGGTCGTCGGGTACCCGTGCTCCGCGATGATCCGGTAGAACGACGCGTCCCACGACCCCGAGAAGGTGAAGAACGACGGGTCGCGTCGGACCGACGCGAACGGCCAGCCGTTCGCGGTCGCCATGCCGTAGACGGTGGCGAGCAGGACCGTGCTGACCACGCGTGAGGCGAGCCACAGCAGCAGGGGAGTGGTCCAGCCGCCGTGACGCGCCTCCGGGGCCGGCCGGGAGGCGCGGGTCGTCTCCGGCGCGCTGGTCACCGCCCGATCCTCGCACGTCCAGGGCGCCGCCCCGGTGTCCGCAAGGCGTACACGACCAGCGTCGGCGCAGTGCGCGGGGCGTTGCATGGACCGCGTTCCCTGGAAGACCAAACCACAGGAGGCACCATGCCGTTCATCACCGTCGGAGCCGAGAACGGGCACGACATCGACCTGCACTACGACGACTTCGGGTCGGGCGACCCGGTCGTCCTCATCCACGGCTGGCCGCTGTCCGGCCGCTCGTGGGAGGGGCAGGTCCCTGCTCTCGTCGAGGCCGGGCACCGTGTCATCGCGTACGACCGCCGTGGCTTCGGCCAGTCGTCGCAGCCGTGGGGCGGGTACGACTACGACACGTTCGCGGCCGACCTCGAGTCGCTGCTCGACCAGCTCGGGTTGACCGAGGTCACGCTCATCGGGTTCTCGATGGGCGGCGGCGAGCTCGCCCGCTACGTGTCCACCTACGGCACCGGCCGGGTGAAGAAGCTCGTGTTCGCCAGCGCGGTGCCGCCGTACCTGTGGAAGTCCGACGACAACCCGGACGGCGGGGTCGACCAGGACCTCGCCGACTGGTTCTCGAACGGGATCCGCGGGGACCGCCCCGCGTTCCTGCACGAGTTCGTCGACCTGTTCTACACGGCGGGGGAGCCCTCGCCCGCGAACGAGCCGCTCGTCTCCGCCGACCAGCGCGCCTACGACCTGGCGATCGCCGAGCTGGCGTCGCCGAAGGGCACGCTCGACTGCACGGTCGCGTTCGCCACGACGGACTTCCGCGACGACCTCACCAAGGTCGACGTGCCGACGCTCGTGATCCACGGCGACTCCGACGGCATCGTGCCGTTCGAGGTGTCGGGCAAGCGAACCGCCGCGGCGATCCCGGACGCGCAGACCCACCTCATCGCGGGCGGGCCGCACGGCGTCCTGGCGTCGCACCGGGACGAGTGGAACGAGGCCGTGCTGCGGTTCCTCGCCTCCTGACCCGCGCCTCCTGATCCGCGCCGAGACGCCGCGTGGGTCTCGCGCCGATCTCCGCGTCTCGTGAGCAGCAGTGGTCGGGTCCGTTCGACGGACCCGACCACTGCTGCGCACCGAGGACGTGCCTCCCGGCTCCTGCGCCCGGTCAGCGCCCGGTGACCGCCCGTCGGATCTGCTCGATCGGCATCTTCGGGGTGCGGTCGGCGTGCAGCAGGCCGTTCGTCTCCTGCATCGTGTCCGTCAGCTGCGTGTAGCAGGACCCCGCCAGGAACGAGCTCGCCCGGATCGCGTCGTACAACGCGGTGATCCGGGCGATCCAGTCGTCACCGTCGGCCGCGGTCGTGTAGCCCCAGCCGTCCTCGCGCTGGACGCCCGGCTGGTGGTTCACGCCACCGAACTCGGTGAGCATGACCGGCTGCCCGCGGTCGACCGCACCGCCGACGAGCACCAGGCGGTCCGCCGGCCCCGTGCCGTGGAACAGCTCCGTCCGGGCGGCCTCGTCGGCGTACGTCGCGGCGAGCCGACGCCCGTCGCCCTCGTAGTCGTGGATCGTGGTGATGTCGGAGTCGACGTGCTCCCAGCCGTCGTTCGAGATCACCGGGCGGGTCGGGTCGATCGCCCGGGTGACGTCCGCCAACGCCCGCGCGTAGGCCTGCTGCGCCGGGTCGGTCGCGATGTGCTGGACGCCCCAGCTCTCGTTCGCGGGGACCCACGTGACGATCGAGGGGTGTGAGGCGTCGCGTTCCACGGCATCCATCCACTCCCGCATCAGCCGCTGCACCGCTCGCGGCGAGAACGCGTAGGCGCCGGGTGCCTCGCCCCACACCAGGATGCCGAGCCGGTCCGCCCAGTAGAGGAACCGGGGGTCCTCGATCTTCTGGTGGTTCCGCGCGGCGTTGAAGCCGAGCTCCTTGATGAGCTCGACCTCGCGGCGGAGGGCAGCACGCGACGGCGCCGCGATGTGCGAGTCCGGCCAGTAGCCCTGGTTGAGGACGCTCCGGACGTCGTAGCTCCGACCGTTCAGCAGGAACGCGCCGCCGCCGACCCCGACGGTGCGGACGCCGAAGTACGTCGAGACGGCGTCGAGGCTCCGGCCGTCCGGGTCGAGCAGTGCAACCGTCGCGTCGACGAGCCGCGGCGTCTCCGGGGACCAGTGCAGTTCGTCCTCGGCCTGTCCGTTCGCCTGCCGCGCGATGGGGACGAGCACGTCGAACTCGGTCCCGGTGTCGCCGAGCGTCGACTCGATGGTCGCGAGGTGCTCGTCCTGCTCCTCCCAGCGGGCGTCGACGCGGAGGCGCTCGCCGCCCACCCGGGGTCCGGCGGTGCGGACGGTCAGACGGAGGGTCTGGTGGTCGACGGTGGTCCAGCGGAGGTACTCGATCGACGTCGTGGGCACGGCCTCGAGCCAGACCGTCTGCCAGATGCCGGTGGTGCGGCGGTACCAGATGGCGTGCGGCTCCTCGTGCCAGTCCTGCTTGCCGCGGGGCTGGGTGAGGTCGTGCGGGTCGTCCTCGGCGCGGACGACGAGCGTGTGCACGGCGTCGGCACCCGCCTGGCCGTCACCGCCGGCCTGGCCGTCGATGCCGCCCGCCGTCAGGGCGTCCGTGACGTCGAACGAGAACGGCGTGTGACCGCCCTCGTGCGCACCGACGAAGCGGCCGTCGATGAAGACCCGCGCGCGGTGGTCCACGGCGCCGAAGTGCAGGAGGAGCCGCGGAGCTGCGTCGCCGTGGCCGGCTGCCTGCAGGTCGGCGCGGTCGATGGTGCGCGAGTACCAGACGACCGGGTGGAAGCCCGGCTCGTCGATGCCGGACGCGACGGACTCCGGTGGGAACGGGACGACGATGTCCCGCGCGTCCGGGAAGCCCGCCCGCCACCGGGGGTCGTCGCCGTCGTTCCGGAACGACCAGGTGCCGTCGAGGTCGGCCCAGTGCGTGCGGAGCATCTGGGGCCGGGGGTACTCGCCGTCCTGCCGGGTGGCGAGCGGGAGGGTGTCGGGGGAAGCGGTGGCGGGTGTGGCGACGATGCCGTCGAGCGTGCTCATGGCACCATGCTGGCGTGCTCCGTACATCGTTGTAAAGAGCACGTCGCCGATTGCCGGAGCGTCCGTCGGGGTCCGCCCGGCGGCTCAGTCGATCGCGGCGTCCCGGGTGAGGACCATGACGTCCATGCGGCCCTGCTGCACGAGCTCACCCCGCTGGTTCCGGAGCGAGACGATCCGCTCGACGATGCCCGTCCGCCCCGAACTCGTCAGCCGGGTCGACAGGATCTCCACCTCGCACGTCAGGGTGTCCCCGATGAACACCGGCGCGGTGAAGCGCCACTGGTCGATGCCGAGCAGGGCGACCGCCGACCCCTCGAAGACCCCGGTGCGCGCGATCAGCCCGAGGCAGAGCGAGGTACCGAGCAGTCCGTGCACCACCCGCTGGCCGTACCGGGTCTTCTCGGCGAACTCGACGTCGGTGTGGACCTGGTTGTTGTCGTTCGTCCACGAGGCGAACGACACGACGTCCGCCTCGGTGATGGTCCGGCCCGGGGTCGTGAAGGTCTGTCCGGCGGCGAGGTCCTCGAGGTAGTGCGGCACCCGGTCATCCTCGCAGACCGGCCGTGGGCCGGCGCCGCGTGCCGAGCCGGACGCACCACCCTCAGGCCCCGGCGCGTACGGTTCGCCCCATGAGCGACGAGGCACCCGTCCCCGCCCCCGGCGAGCCCACCGACCGCACCCTCGCGGGCTGGATCGCCCACCAGCGCTGGTACACCGCGAAGGGCGGACCCC
>NZ_BACZ01000529.1 GCF_000333375.1 Curtobacterium sp. B18 | reverse complement strand
GTCGGCTCCCTCCGCCCGCCGGCGACGGTTCCGGTCGATTCCCGAGTCGCACACACCGCGCGCTCGGGCTGCCCGGCGTGTCGCTCGGCGGGCGGACATCATCCGTTCGACGTATTGACCCGAGCGTCCCGATCACGTGGGATGGACTCGGATGAACGCGCGCGGGGAGAACGTGGACGACCGGGCCGTCGGGGGCGACGGCCCCGTTCGGCGAACCCGGATCACGCTGGCGCTCGCGGGGGCCGCCGCACTCGTCGCCACCCTGCTGACGCTCGCCAGCGCGCCCGCCACCGCCGTGACCGACACCCCTCGGGCCACACCGGACACCGACCCGACGACCTCGTCGCTCGCGCTGTCGACCCCGGGACCGACGACGACCCCGACACCGACGCCGGATCCGCAGGGCCACCTGACCCCGGCCCCGCCCGGCACCTCGCCGAGCCGACCCCCGGTCCGCCCGTCGATCGACGACCCCGGCGACATCACGACCGGGACCGTGCGGTTCAGCGGGTCGGGCACACCGGGGCACACCCTGCGCGTGACCGGACCAGCCGCCACCGGGTCGACCGGCTGCACCGCCGCCGTCGGCGACGACGGCTCCTGGGCGTGCCTCGCGACCGTCCGCAGCGGACCGCAGCAGGTCTTCACGGTCTCCGACGAGAGCTTCCCCGGGCTCGGCTCGGCGCGCACCCCGGCGTCCGACGTCGTCGTCCCGCCCGTTGTCACCTCGTCGCGCACCACGAACGGCCCGGTGAGCGGGACGGGCCACGCCGGCTCGACGGTCACGCTCTCGGTGTCCGGGTCGTCGGCGGACCGCACCGCCACGGTCGGCGCGGACGGCCGGTGGACCATCGTCCTCGGGGGCGCCGACGCCCGGCTCAACGTCACGGCCACGCAGACGGGGAGCACGGCCGACGGGTACCGCTCGGACCTCCGCAGTGCGGCCTCGGCCCCG
>NZ_BACZ01000530.1 GCF_000333375.1 Curtobacterium sp. B18 | reverse complement strand
AAAAAAAAGAGCCTCCCGTTCGTCGTCGGTGCGGGCCGTCGATGCGGGTTGCGGGACTCCGCACGCACTGTCCCCCGAACGGAGGACCGCTCGCGGTGAACCGCAAGAGCGGGCGAGGACCGTTGCCGTGTCACCGACCGCGGGTGATGCTTCTGGTGCACCGACCGCCGCGCTCCCCCGGGAGCCAGCCCGTGGTACCCCGTCCGGTACCCGAACCGTCGGCCCACGAACGCCGCCGTCCGTCCTCGCCTGATCCGAGGACGGGCGGCGGCCCGGGCCGGCGGACCGGACGCACGGCAGACCCGACGGCGGTCGGTGCCGCAAGGCTCCTCCCCCACCCGAGCTGCTCCTCCCCACCCGAAGGGACCCGAAGATGTGCGGCATCATCGCTGCCCGCGTCGCCGGCGACGCGACCCCCTACCTGCTCGACGGACTCGAACGCCTCGAGTACCGCGGGTACGACTCGGCGGGCATCGCCGTCCGGACCG
>NZ_BACZ01000531.1 GCF_000333375.1 Curtobacterium sp. B18 | reverse complement strand
AGGACGAGCACGTTGACGCCGGCGGCCGCGAGGGCCTGCGCCTTGGCGGCGACGTCGCCGTTGATGCCGATCGCGGCGGCGACGCGCAGGCGGCCGGAGGCGTCCACCGCGGGGCGGTAGATGTCGGAGCGGATCGCGCTGGTCTGGCTGACCGTGCCGACGACCTTGCCGTGCCGCATGACCGGCGCGAAGTCGACCTCGGCGGCGCTCAGCACGTCGTACACGTGCCGCGGGGTGCCGGCGTCCTCGGCGTCGATCGCGGTCGAGGCTCCGTGCAGCAGGTCGCGGAGCGTCGCGTCGGGTCCGGCGGTGCCGAGTCGACCGGCGGGGACGCAGCCGAGGTACACACCAGCGGCGTCCCGGACGACGACCCCGCGGCCGGCGACGGGCAGCAGCTGCTCGAGCGCCTCGGCGACGGTGGTGTCGGCGCCCATGTCGTAGGCGGTGTCGAAGTCGACGGGCTGCTCCTTGACCCAGCGGATCGCGGCGTCGAGGTCCTGCAGGTGCATGTCCTGCGGCAGGACGCCGAGGCCGCCGCGTCGGGCGAGCGTCGCGGCGAGGCGGGGCCCGGTGACCGAGTTCATGTTGGCGCTGACGATCGGGATGGTCGCACCGGATCCGTCGTTCGCCGAGAGGTCCACGTCGAACCGGCTCGTCACCGCCGACCGGCTGGGGACGAGGAAGACGTCGGAGTAGGTCAGGTCGTGTGTCGGCCGCGTCTCGTAGAACCTCATGGGCCCCACTGTACGGCGATGCGGGGTGGCCGGTCGGGGTGGTCGGTCGGGGCGGCTCGGCACGCCTCCGACGCGACACGCGCGACACCCCCTCGCCGTGCGCGACCCGCCTCCGCCTGACACCGAACGGTCATCCGCGAGCGGCTAGGCTTGGCACCTGTGCGAGGCAGGGTTGCCACGCACGACACACACGAGCATCTATCGACGGAGAGTGGGCGATCGGCTGTGTCGAGCCATCTGACCGGAACGGACGAGACCGCGGGCGAATTCGGGGCGAACGAGTGGCTCGTCGACGAGCTCTACGAGCAGTTCGTCGCCGACAAGGAGTCCGTGGACAAGTCCTGGTGGCCGGTCCTCGAGAGCTACCACCGCACCCAGGGCAGCGCCACGTCGAGCCCGACCCCCGCAGCGCCGGCCGCACCCGAGCAGCAGCAGTCCACGACCCAGCAGCCCGCGACCGGTGACGCCCCCGGCGAGGCGAAGGCCGGGCCGATCCAGGCGAAGACCACGTCGCGCCAGCCCACCCCGCAGCCGATCCCGGCCGAGGCGAACGACGAGGCCGACCACCACGAGGAGACCCACGAGGACGTGGCGACCCCGCTCCGGGGCATGGCGAAGACGCTCGCGTCGAACATGGACGCCTCGCTCACGGTCCCGACCGCGACGAGCGTGCGGACGATCCCGGCGAAGCTGATGATCGACAACCGCATCGTCATCAACAACCACCTCCGTCGGGCCCGCGGCGGGAAGATCTCGTTCACGCACCTCATCGGGTGGGCGATGGTGCAGGCGCTCAAGGAGTTCCCGAGCCAGAACGTGTTCTACGAGGAACGCGACGGCAAGCCCTTCGTGGTCGCCCCCGCCCACGTGAACCTCGGCATCGCGATCGACGTCCCGAAGAAGGACGGCACCCGGTCCCTGCTCGTCCCGAGCATCAAGCGCGCCGAGACGCTGACGTTCGGCCAGTTCCTCTCCGCCTACGAGGACCTCGTCAAGCGCGCCCGCGACAACAAGCTCACCCCGACCGACTTCCAGGGCACGACGATCTCGCTGACGAACCCCGGCGGCATCGGCACGGTGCACTCGGTCCCCCGCCTCACCAAGGGGCAGGGCGCGATCATCGGCGCCGGTGCGCTCGAGTACCCCGCACAGTTCCAGGGGTCCGCGGCGAAGACGCTCGTCGAGCTCGGCATCGGCAAGACCATCACGCTCACGAGCACCTACGACCACCGCGTCATCCAGGGCGCCGGGTCGGGCGAGTACCTCAAGAAGGTGCACGAGCGGCTCATCGGCGAGCACGCCTTCTACGAGGACATCTTCTCGGCGCTCCGGATCCCCTACAAGCCGATCCAGTGGGCGAACGACATCAACGTCGACCTCGCGCACCGGGTGAACAAGACCGCGCGCGTGCAGGAGCTCATCAACAGCTTCCGCGTCCGCGGGCACCTGATGGCCGACATCGACCCGCTCGAGTACCGGCAGCGCACCCACCCGGACCTCGAGATCGAGAGCCACGGGCTGACCTTCTGGGACCTCGACCGCGAGTTCGTCACCGGCGGGCTCGCCGGCACGACCAACGCGCCGCTCCGCGACGTGCTCGGGATCCTCCGCGACGCCTACTGCCGCACGGTCGGCATCGAGTACATGCACATCCAGGACCCGGAGCAGCGCCGCTGGGTGCAGGCGCACATCGAGGTGCCGTACTCGAAGCCCTCGAAGGACGAGCAGCTCCGTGTCCTCGGCAAGCTCAACGAGGCCGAGGCGTTCGAGACCTTCCTGCAGACGAAGTACGTCGGCCAGAAGCGCTTCTCGCTCGAGGGCGGCGAGTCGACGATCGCCTTCCTCGACTCGCTCATCCAGCACGCCGCGACCGCCGGCCTCGACGAGGTCGCGATCGGCATGGCACACCGCGGCCGCCTCAACGTGCTGACGAACATCGCCGGCAAGACCTACGGTCAGATCTTCCGCGAGTTCGAGGGCTCGGCGCTCCCCGGCACCGTCTCGGGCCAGGGATCGGGCGACGTGAAGTACCACGTCGGCACCGAGGGCGTCTTCCGCGCGAGCGACGGCACCGCCATCCCGGTGACGATCGCCGCGAACCCGTCCCACCTCGAGGCCGTCGACGGCGTGCTCGAAGGGATCGTCCGCGCGAAGCAGGACCGCCAGGCACCCGGCACGTTCGGCGTGCTGCCGGTGCTCGTCCACGGCGACGCGGCGATGGCCGGACAGGGCGTCGTGGTCGAGACCCTGCAGATGTCGCAGCTGCGCGGCTACCGCACCGGCGGCACCGTGCACCTCGTGATCAACAACCAGGTCGGGTTCACCACCCCGCCCGAGTCGGCTCGCAGCTCGGTGTACTCCACCGACGTCGCGAAGACGATCCAGGCACCGATCTTCCACGTGAACGGGGACGACCCCGAGGCCGTGGCCCGCGTCGCCGAGCTCGCCTTCGCCTACCGCGAGGAGTTCCACCGCGACGTCGTCATCGACCTCATCTGCTACCGCCGCCGCGGGCACAACGAGGGCGACGACCCCTCGATGACGCAGCCGCTCATGTACAACCTCATCGAGGCGAAGCGCTCCGTCCGCACCCTGTACACCGAGGCCCTCGTCGGCCGCGGCGACATCACGCAGGAGGAGTACGACGAGGCGCACCGCGACTTCCAGGACCGCCTCGAGCGCGCCTTCGCCGAGACCCACGAGGCCCAGACCGGCACGATCCCGGTCGTCACGGTCGACGACGACGGCGCCGTGCAGGGCCTCGAACGGCCGGCGGCGCAGCGCGACGACTCCGAGGTCGAGGTGCACGACACCGCGGTCTCCGAGGACCTCGTCCGGGCGATCGGCGACGCGCACAGCAACCCGCCGGCCGGCTTCCAGGTCCACCCGAAGCTGCAGCAGCTGCTGACCAAGCGCACCGACATGACCCGGAACGGCGGCGTCGACTGGGCGATGGCCGAGCTCATGGCGATCGGCTCGATCCTCGTCGAGGGCAAGCCGGTCCGGCTCGCCGGGCAGGACGCCCGCCGCGGCACGTTCGTGCAGCGCCAGGCCGTCTTCCACGACCGGGTGAACGGCCAGGAGTGGCTGCCGCTCGCGAACCTCACCGAGGACCAGGCCCGCCTGTACATCTACGACTCGCTCCTCAGCGAGTACGCCGCGATGGCGTTCGAGTACGGTTACTCGGTCGAGCGCCCCGAGGGCCTCGTGCTGTGGGAGGCGCAGTTCGGCGACTTCGCGAACGGCGCCCAGACCGTCATCGACGAGTTCATCTCGTCGCCCGAGCAGAAGTGGGGACAGCGCTCGGGGCTCGTGCTCCTGCTCCCCCACGGTTACGAGGGCCAGGGGCCGGACCACTCGTCGGGGCGCATCGAGCGCTACCTGCAGCTCTGCGCCGAGGACAACATGGTGGTCGCACGGCCGTCGACCCCGGGGTCGTACTTCCATCTGCTGCGCCGCCAGGCATGGGAGCGTCCGCAGAAGCCGCTCATCGTGTTCTCCCCGAAGGCCATGCTGCGCCTCCGCCAGGCGACCAGCCCGGTGGACGCGTTCACGAGCGGCACCTTCGCCGAGGTCATCGACGACGACCGCGTGACCGACCGGTCCGCCGTCCGCCGCGTGGTCCTGCACTCCGGCAAGGTGCACCACGACCTGCGCGCCGAGGTCGAGAAGCGCGGCGTCACCGACGTGGCCCTCGTCCGGCTCGAGCAGCTCGCGCCGCTCCCCCTCGACCAGATCCTCGAGGTGCTCGCGGGCTACCCGGACGCCGACGTCGTCTGGGCGCAGGAGGAGCCGGAGAACCAGGGCGCCTGGCCGTTCGTCTGCATGAACCTGTCGCCGCACCTCGACGGCCGCCCGCTGTCGGTCGCCGCTCGCCCCGCGAGTGCCGCTCCGGCGACGGGCTCCTCGAAGCGCTCCGCGCAGGAGGCGACCGAGGTCATCACGAAGGCCCTGGGCTAGTCGGAGTCCGTCGGGCTCGCCGACGCCCCGGCGTCCGTCGGGCTCGCCGACGCTCCGGGGGCCGTCGGGATCGCCGACGCCCCGGCGATCCCGAGGGCCAGAGCGCGCCCCGCACCGAACACTGCGCCCCGTCTCGACGGGGCGCAGTGTTCGTCAGGTGGTGCGATCAGCGGCCGCGCGATGGGCGCCCACGCAATCGCGCCCGCGCCATCAGCGCTGGCGCGATGGGCGCCCGCGCGATCGTCACCGGAGCTTCGTGTAGCGCACCCCGGCGTCGTGGTAGCCGCGCTTCTGGTAGAAGCGGTGCGCGCTGTCCGTGGCCGCGGCGCTGACCGCGCTGAGGCGACGCGCGCCCTGCTCGACCGCCCACGCCTCGAAGGTGCCGATGAGCGCGGAACCCGTGCCGAGCCTCCGGGCCGACTCGTCGACCACCATGAGCAGCAGCTGCGCGGTCGGTTCGTCGCTGGCGTACGCCCACGTGACCTGGGCGCCGGCGACGGCGATCGCGCGACCGTCGTCGTCCCGCACCAGCCAGGTCCGGTGGCCGGCCTCGGGCGTGAGCCGCTCGAGGCGGGCGCGCATCGCGGCGTCGTCGACCTCGTGGCCGAGCAGGCGGACGAGGGCGGCGACGTCGGAGACGTCCGTGTCGGACCAGGTGGTGATCGACTCGACGGAGAGGGTCATGCCCGCGACACTACCGACAGCCCCGCCCGTGTGACGACGGCTACCAGGACGCTCAGTGGGTGGCCTGCTCCAGTCGGATGCGGGCGAGGATCTCCGTGCGGAGTTCCTCGGGCGCGGTCTCCTTGCACGCACGACGGACCGTCTCGATCAGGACGACGCCGACGCGGTGCTCGGTCGTGCAGTCCTCGCAGTCCTCCATGTGCTCACGGATGTCCGCCGCGTCCTCGCGGCAGAGTTCCCCGTGCAGGAACTCCTCGAGCTCGGCCTTCGCCTTCGAGCAGTCGCAGCCGCTCATCGCGCTTCCTTCCCTTCGACGCGGCTCGACGCCGCGGCAACCTTCCGGCCTCGTCCGCGCATCGTCGCCGTCGACGCTGCGTCCGGGACGATGCCGGTCTCACGTGCGTGGTCGGCCAGGAGCCCGCGGAGGAGCCGGCGGCCACGGTGGAGGCGGCTCATGACCGTCCCCACGGGGGTCTTCATGATGTCGGCGATCTCCTGGTAGGAGAACCCCTCGACATCGGCGAAGTAGACGGCCATCCGGAAGTCCTCGGGGATGGCCTGCAGCGCGTCCTTCACGGCGGAGGACGGCAGGTGGTCGATGGCGTCGGCCTCGGCGGAGCGCGCCGAGATCGACTGCGTCACGCTCTCCGCGCCGCCCAGCTGCCAGTCCTCGAGCTCGTCGATCGTGCCCTGGTACGGGTTGCGCTGGTTCTTGCGGTACGTGTTGATGAACGTGTTCGTGAGGATCCGGTACAGCCAGGCCTTGAGGTTCGTGCCCTGCCGGAACTGCCGGAACGCGGCGAAGGCCTTGACGAAGGTCTCCTGCACGAGGTCGGACGCGTCGGCCGGGTTGCGGGTCATCCGCATCGCCGCGCCGTACAGCTGGTCCATGAAGGGGAGCGCCTGGTCCTCGAAGAGGGCGCGCAGCTCGGCTTCGGAGACCGTCTTCGCGTCCACGACCGCGTCGGCGGTGTCGTCCTGCCCGAGCGCCACGACCTCGTCGGTCGCGTCGTCCGCGTCCGCTGCGTCGTGCTCGTCGGCTGCGTCGTCGCGCAGCTCGGCCTCGTCGGACACCGCGTCGAGCTGCGCCTCGGTCTCCTCGACCAGGTCGTGCGGTGCTGCGTGCGGTTCGTCGGTCGTCATCGCCGTCGAGTCTAGGCCGAGGGTGCCCCCGAGCGTCGTCGGCACGGCGGGCATGGTCGTCCGCGGTCGTACGAGTGTCGCTGTCGCCACTGATCCTCCCGGTGCGTTCAGTACCCTTGTGAACCGATGGCAGTCACGACGCATTCCCAGTCCCCGACCGAGCCCTGGACCGCACCGCTCGCGCGGGGTCCGTTGCGCGGTGACGTGTCGCTCCCGGGGTCGAAGTCGCTCACCAACCGCGAGCTCGTGCTCGCGGCCCTCGCCGACGGTCCGTCCACCATCCGGCTGCCGCTGCACTCGCGGGACTCGGCGCTCATGGTCGAGGCCCTCCGCCAGCTCGGCGTGGGTGTCGACGAGGTCGCCCCCGGCCTCGGCGAGACCCCGAACCCCTACGGCCCGGACCTCCGGATCACGCCGGCGGCGATGCACGGCGACGTCCGGGTGGACTGCGGTCTCGCCGGCACCGTGATGCGCTTCCTGCCGCCGCTCGCGGCCCTCGCCGTCGGCCCGGTCACGATCGACGGGGACCCGTACGCCCGCAGGCGCCCGATGCACGCGATCATCCAGGCCCTCGTCGACCTCGGTGTCGACGTCACCGACGACGGTGGCGGCGCCATGCCGTTCTCCTTCACCGGTACCGGGTCGGTCCGCGGCGGGTCGCTCGCGATCGACGCATCGGCCTCGTCCCAGTTCGTCTCCGGGCTGCTGCTCTCGGCACCGCGCTTCGACGAGGGGCTGCACCTCACGCACGTCGGCGACCGCCTGCCGAGCATGCCGCACATCGAGATGACCGTCGCCGCGCTGCGTGCCCGTGGCGTCCGCGTCGACGAACCCGCGGTCGGCGAGTGGGTCGTGCACCCCGGCCCGATCGCCGCACGCGACGTGACCATCGAGCCGGACCTGTCGAACGCCGCACCGTTCGCCGCCGCGGCGCTCGTCGCCGGCGGGACGGTCCGCATCCGGACCTGGCCGACGGCCACGACCCAGGTCGGTGCCGACCTGGAGACGCTCCTGCCCCGATGGGGCGCGACCGTGACCCGTGACGGCGCCGACCTCGTCTTCGACGGCGGTGTCGGCGTGCGGGGCGGCGCCTCCCTGCCCGGCCTCGCGCTCGACCTGAGCCGCGGCGGCGAGCTCGCGCCCGCGCTCGTCGCGCTCGCGGCCCTCGCCGACGGCCCGTCCGAGATCGACGGGATCGGCCACCTGCGTGGGCACGAGACGGATCGCCTCGCCGCCCTGGCGGCGGACCTCAACGGCACAGGAGGCTCGGTGCACGAACGCGCCGAGGGCCTCCGGATCGAGCCTGCCGCACTCCACGGCGGCGCCTGGGCCGCGTACGACGACCACCGGATGGCGACGGCCGGGGCGATCGTCGGGCTCGTCGTCGACGGCGTGGCTGTCGACGACATCGGTTCGACCGCGAAGACCCTGCCGCAGTTCCCCGAGCTGTGGGCGGCGCTCGTCGCGACCGGCGACGCGGTGGCCTGAGACGATGAGCTGGTGGGACGACGTCGACGGTGACGACTCCGACGCGGACGAGCCGTACGGACAGTACGACGAGTCGAGCGTGCGCGTCCGACCGAACCCGAAGGGCAACCGCCCGCGCACGAAGGTCCGCCCGACGTACGAGGACGCCCCCACCGGCTGGGTGACGAACGTCGACCGCGGGCGGTTCGGCGTCCTGGTGGCCTCCGGCGCGGACGACGAGCGGGTGATCACGGCGACGAAGGCCCGCGAGCTCGGCAAGAAGTCGGTCGTCACGGGCGACCACGTGTCGCTCGCCGGCGACGTCTCCGGGGACGCCGGCTCGCTCGCGCGCATCGTGAAGGTCGCCGAGCGGACCACCCTGCTCCGACGGAGCGCCGACGACACCGACGACGTCGAGCGCGTGATCGTCGCGAACGCCGACCAGATGCTCGTCGTCGTCGCTGCGGCCGACCCGGAACCCCGGACACGCCTCATCGACCGGTACCTGGTGGCGGCGTTCGACGCGGGCCTCGACCCGATCCTCTGCATCACGAAGACGGACCTCGCCGACCCGACCGCGTTCCTCGCACACTTCGACTGCCTCGACCTGCGGATCGTGACGAGCCGGTCCGACGACGTCCCGTTCGACGCCCTGCACGAGGTCCTCGACGACCGGGTGACCGTGACCGTGGGGCACTCGGGCGTCGGCAAGTCGACGCTCGTGAACGCGCTGACCGGGTCGTCCCGGGCGACCGGGGTCGTCAACGCGGTGACCGGTCGCGGTCGCCACACCTCGTCGTCGTCGATCGCGCTGCGGGTCCGCGACGGCGGCTGGATCATCGACACCCCCGGGGTCCGCTCGTTCGGGCTCGGCCACGTCGACCCCGCCAACGTCTTCCGGGCGTTCGCCTCGCACGCGGTCCCCGTCGGGGAGCCGGCGGACGGCATCCCCCTCGACCAGGCGCACGACTGGGAGATCGTCGACCGGGTGCAGGCGGGCGAACTCGGCCCGACCGGGGTCGAGCGGCTCGACTCGTTCCGCGCCCTGCTCACGGGCATGGGCGCCGAGGACCCGGGTACCGAGTAGGACCGCGCACGGCCCCGCCCGGGTCGACAGGTCTGCACCGACGTTGTACAGTTGCCCTCCGTGTCTGAAGTTGCAAAGTACAACTTTGCGCCGACCTCCGCCGTCGACGCACCGTCCTCCCCCATGACGACGACGACGTCGCACGTGCACACCACCCCCGCCCAGCCGCACGCCCACGCGGCGCCCCGGTCCCCCAGGGCCACGCGCCGCCCTGCCGGTGGGTCCACCCTCCGACCGCAGCACCTCGGCCGCACCCTGCTCGGGTTCGGCTCGCACATCCTCGTCCCCCTCTTCCTCGCGGTCGGGATGGGACTGGCCTACCTCGGCGCCTTCCACGCCCCGACGCCGCACGACCTCCCCGTCGGCATCGTCGGACAGGGCGCGGCGACCCAGGTGTTCGCCCAGACCGTCACCGACGAGTCGGACGGCGCGCTCGTGACGCACGTGGTGGCGTCGACCGCCGAGGCCGAGCGCCAGGTGCGCGACCGGGACCTCGCCGCCGTCTACGCCCCCACCGCGACCGGCGCGACCCTCTACGTCTCGACCGCGGCGTCCGAGACCACCGCGAGCGCGGCGCAGAAGATCTTCATGCCGATCGCGTACCGGTCGCACCTGCCCTTCACCGTGCAGGACGTCGTCCCCGCCGGCGACCAGGACACCACCGGGCAGGGCCTGTTCTTCCTGCTCGTCGCCCTGAGCGTCGGCGGCTACGCGTCCGCGATCGCCGTCGCCGCCTTCGCCACCCGACTCCGACCGCTCTGGACCGCCGTCGTCGCCCTCGCCACTGCGGGCGTGGTCGCGGGCATCGGGATCCTCATCGCCGGTCCGCTGTACGGGATCATCACGACGAACCGGTGGGAGGTCTTCCTGTTCGCGTGGATGTACGACGCGATCATCGTCGCGCTCGGCGTGGGGCTCCACCCGCTGCTCGGCCGCTGGACCACACCGATCCTCACGATGCTGTTCGTGATGCTGAACTTCACGTCGTCCGGCGGGATCTTCCAGCCAGCGTTCCAGCCGGGCTTCTTCGCCGGACTCAACGCGTTCTGGAGCGGTGCCGCCTGGCTGCAGGCCGCCCAGGACCTGCAGTACTTCCCCGGCGCCTCCCTCGGCCGCTCGTCCCTCGTCCTGGCCCTGTGGCTCGCCGCGGCCGTGCTGCTCGCGGTCGTCGTGCACGGGCTCGTCGCCCGCCGTGCCCGCATCGCCCGCGAGCGCGAGGTGACCGCCCTCGAGGAGGAGGAGGTCGTGGCGGCGTAGGCCGCTACGCTGGCGTCCGTGGACCTCAGCGCCGACCTGGACTTCGCCCGCTCCCTCGCCGACACCGCCGACGCGATCAGCCTCGAGCGGTTCCGCGCCGCCGACCTGCACGTGTCGAAGAAGGCCGACAGCACCCACGTCACCGACGCCGACCAGGCGGTCGAGCGGGCCCTGCGCGAGCGCCTGCGTGCCGAACGACCGGACGACGCGTTCCTCGGCGAGGAGACCACGGCCGACACCGGGGCCGAGGCCGTCAGCGAGGGACACCGCCAGTGGGTCGTGGACCCGATCGACGGCACCGCGAACTACCTGCGCGGCGTGCCGGTCTGGGCGACCCTCATCGCCCTCGCGGTCGACGGCCGGCCGGTCCTCGGCGTCGTGAGCGCGCCGGCCCTCGGCAAGCGCTGGTGGGCGGCCGAGGGCCTCGGTGCGCACTCCTTCGACGGCCCCCTGCACGTGTCCGGCGTCGACTCCCTCGCCGAGGCCAGCCTCAGCTACAACAGCATCCAGCAGTGGGACGACGACGACCGCCTCGACGCCCTCGTCACGCTCTCCCGACGGGTCTGGCGCACCCGGGCCTACGGCGACATGTGGTCGTACATGCTCGTCGCCGAGGGCGTCCTCGACGTCGCCGGCGAACCCGACCTGAAGCCGTGGGACATGGCGGCGCTCGTGCCGATCGTCGAGGAGGCCGGCGGGCGCTTCACCTCGCTCGACGGCGACCCCGGCCCCTGGCACGGCAGTGCGCTCGCGACGAACGGCCTCGTGCACGACGCCGTGGTCGACGTCATCCGCCGCTGACCGCGGAGACCGTCCAGAGCGTGCAACTGTTGCGCGGGCCGAGGTACGACAACGTCGATGTCGCACGACAGCGGTCTCGTCGCTGCACCGCGCGTGCAACAGTTGCGGCCGCGCGCGGTCGACAACGTCGATGTCGCACGACAGCGACAATGTCGTTCCGAGTCGGCCCGCCCGACCGACCCGCCCGCCCACCCAACCCCCACCCACCGGTCCACCCCACGACGGACGCCCGCTGTACCCCGATCTCGTACCGCGATCCGCCGACGTCAAGCGCGAAACCACCCCCGAGGGGGCACACGGCCCCCCGGACTGGGGACACGGACGGTGGACAAGGGATTGCGGGGAACGGCCACCGCGGCCAGAACCTGAGTTATCTTGCTTCCAGGCGACAGGTCAGGAACCGCGTCGGAGTCCCTAGCTCCGAACGGCCCGCCAGACCGGTCGTGCTTCGTCCGAAGACCCTAACCCGAGGGGTGATACAGACGATGACTTCATCGTTCCCGAGCGGAACCGAGTGCACCCTCACTCGTCATCCGCATTCCGAATCCGACTGCTCCGGCGCGCGTTCTTCCCTGCGTGCCCCACGTCCGGCTCTGCGCGCGGTCACCCGCCGTGCCTCCGACCGGTCCTCCTCCTCCGCTGCATCCGCTTCCGGACCCGGAGGCCGGTGAGTCATGGCACTCACCGGTCGCCGTCTCGAGGTCGACCGGATCGCGACCCTCGCTGTACTCCCTCGTGAGTCCGCGATGGTCGTCGTCGGCGACCCTGGTTCCGGACGCAGCAGCGTCCTCGACGCGGTGTCCAACCGCGTCTCCCTCCCCGTCGTGCGCGTCGGTGTGAACGGGAGCGAGTCCCACTGGCCACTGGCCGGCGTCACCTCGCTCTTCACCGCACTCGACGATCCGCGTGCGACGGCCCACATCGCGCACCTCCTCCAGGGGGGCGCACCCACCGACCGGCAGACGCCGGGGCTGGCAGCGGCGCACGACTTCCTCGACGCCGTGCACGCCCTGACCCTGCCGCCGACGCTCGTGCTGATCGACGACCTCGACCGCATGGACGTGGAGAGCCAGGAGCTCATCGCGTTCCTCGCGTCCCGGCTCGCCGGCACCGCACTCCGCGTCGTGGCCACGGTCCGCACCGTGCCGTCGGACGGGCCGCTCGCGGCCCTGCCGACGCTCCGGATCGAACCGCTGCCGGCGGACGAGGCACTCGTGCTCGCCCGTGCCATGGCACCGGAAGAGGCGAACGACGGCGTCCTCGCCGTCCTCGCCGAGGAGACCGGTGGCAACCCGGGCGCGCTGCGCGAGCAGCTCGCCGTGCTCAGCCGCGAGCAGCTGAACGGCTCCGAGCCGCTCGTGCTGCCGCTCCGACCCACCCCGACCACCGAGGCCATCGCGGCCCTGGCGCTCGGTTCCGCAGCAGGACGAGATCTGGACGTCCTGGCGCGGTTGGCTCTCGTCCCCGTGGCGAAGACCAGTGGTTGGGACCGCGACGAGCTCGACGACCTCGCCCACGCCGGACTCGTCTCCGTCAAGGGACAGACCGTCACCGTGCGCGATCCCCTGGTGCGTTCCGCGCTGTACTGGCGGATGCCCGCCCGGGACCGTCGTGCCGCACACACCGAGCTCGCCGCGGCGAGCGCCGAGTCCGACCCGCGTGCGGCGGCGTGGCACCGCAGCTTCGTCGACGACGTCCCGGACGTGGTCGCGCTGCTCCGTGCGGCCCGCTCGTACGTGGTGGACGGCAACGCCCAGGCCGCGGTCGTGCTCACCGAGCGCGCACTGCACATCGGCTCGGGGCACGAGGACGAGCACGTCGCGCTCCTCGGTGTCGCCGAGGCGCTGCTCGCGAACCGCCTGCTCGGCTTCGCGGCACGGTACCTCGCCGCGATCCGGCCGTTCCGCTCGACCGCGGACGAGACCCGGCGGCTCCGGCTGTCGTACTCGGTGCAGTACCTCAGCGGTGACGCGGTGCACGCGGACGAGCTCCTCGTGCCGGTGGACCCGGAGAACGCGGCCGAGGCGGACGCACTCGCGGGGCTCCTCGCGATGGTCGCCTGCTTCCGGGCCGAGGCCTGGGAACTCGACCACGCCCGCGACCTGCTCGCCCGGGCCGAACCGCTCCGGCGGTCGGCATCGGCGCACACCCGGGAGATCACGGAGACCGCGCACGAGCTCGTCGCCGCGGTCGACGGGACCCTCCCGGCCGACACCGCCCTGCACGACGGGCTGTCCACCACGACGCTGGTGGGCATGTCCGACCCGGCGCTGCTGCTCCTCGCCCACGCGTTGAGCATCGCCGAGCGGTACCGCAGCGCCCGCCGGGTGTTCGCCCTGGTGCTCGCCCGTGGCCAGGAGGCCATGCCGGTCTGGACCGAGGCGGCGCGCTACCTGTCCGCCGAGAACGAGGTGCGCTCCGGGAACTTCCGGCAGGCGCTCCGCGCGATCGACGTGTGGGAGGCCGGCTCGTCGGTGGTGGAGCGGCTCCGCGAGCCGTCCCGTGCCATCGCGCTCGCGTGGCGGCACTTCGCCGAGGGGCGGTCCCCCGAGGCGCTCGAGGTCATCGACCGGTGCCTCGCGCAGCGTTCCACGAACCGTCTGTGGGGTGCGACCGCCAAGTTGCACGCCCTGCGTGGCCGGGTGCTCCTGCTCGACGGTCGGCTCGACGAGGCCGCGGCCTCGCTGGAGGCGGCCGACGCCATCGGTCGTTCACTGCGGAACCCGGCGGTGCTCCGGCACCTCGGCGACCTGGTGGAGGCGTACACGCGCCTCGACCGCATCGACGACGCCCGGACCATCGCGGCCCGGCTCGCGGCGGACCACCACGCCCGTCCGTCCCGCTGGGGCGCCCTGGTGCTGGCGCGGAGCCTCGCGCTCGTGGCGGACGACACCACCCGTGACACCGCCCGTCGCCGTGCCCTGGAGCTCTTCCAGCCGCACGACTCGCAGTTCGAGCGTGCTCGGACCTTCGCGGCGCTCGCTGCCGTGGGGAGCCCGACGGAGCGTCCGCGTCTCGGCGCGGCCGCTGCGGCGGCGTACGAGGCGGCGGGGCTCCGGCGTCCGCTCGCCACCCCGGCGGCGACGGTCGCGATGCCGGTCTTCGGTTCGCCGTCGTCCGTCCGCTCCGGTCCGGTCCTCTCCGCACAGCTGCCCGGGACGCCGCGCAGCGCGCCGGACGCCTCGGCGGTGCTCACTC